>NZ_JACHFL010000018.1 GCF_014201875.1 Deinococcus humi
GCCCCGGGCGCCACCACCCGCGGGGGGGGGGGGTGGTGGGGGGGGGTGTTTTTTGGGGGGGGGGGGGGGGGGGGGGGGCGGGGCGGGGGGGGGGGGGGGGGGGGGGGGGGGCCCCCCCCCCCCCCCCCACTCCCCCGCCTGACAGCGCTGTCGTGTAGGTGCCGTCAATACCCCTTTCATTCCGGTGTGCTCTGATAGGACTCGCATGCCTGTTCTCCTTTCTCCTTGCCCGCCTCAAACGTGACGCTGGCCGTTCTCTTTCCCCTGCTGATGGCCGCGGTGTGCGGCCTGCTGGCCCGCCCTCTGGGCCGCCGCAGCGGCTACCTAGCGGCCCTGGGTTTCGTGCCCGCGCTGCTGCTGGCCGTGCCGCTGGCCGGAAACAGCGTGGAAGCTGGCGGCACTCCACTGGCCCAGGTCACGAACTGGGTGCCGGAACTGGGGCTGAATTTTGCGTTCCGGGGGGACGGCTTCTCGCTGCTGTTTGCCGTTCTGATCGGTGTGATCGGGGCGCTGGCCTCGCTGTATTCGGTGGCGTATCTGTCGCCGCACGAACGCTTCGGACGGTTTTACCCTTACCTGCTGCTGTTTGGCGGCTCCATGCTGGGCCTCGTCCTCAGCGATAACCTGATCGCGCTGTTCGGCTTCTGGGAGATGACCAGCGTGACCAGTTTTCTGCTGATCGGGCTGTGGCACACCCGCAGTGAGGCGCGTGACGGGGCCATCAAGGCGTTTCTGGTGAGTGCGCTGGGCGGACTGGGCCTGCTGGCGGCGGTGGCGCTGCTGTCGGTGGCGGGTGGCAGCACCCTGCTCTCGGAACTGGATCTGGAGGCGGTGCGGGCCTCGCCGCTGTTCGTCCCGGCGCTGCTGCTGACGCTGCTGGCGGCGCTGACCAAGAGCGCGCAACTGCCCTTTCACCTGTGGCTGCCCACCGCAATGGAAGCGCCCACCCCGGTTTCGGCCTTCCTGCACTCGGCCACGATGGTCAAGGCCGGAGTGGTGCTGGTGGCGAAGTTCGGCCTGATCTTCGGCAGCAGCCCCCTGTGGTCCGGGATCATCGTGCCCCTGGGAGTGGCAACGATGTTCTGGGGCTCATGGCGGGCGCTCAAGCAGACGGACCTCAAGGCGCTGCTGGCCTTTTCTACCGTGTCGCAACTGGGTCTGCTGATGGCGCTGTACGGGCTGGCCGACGCGGAGGGGCGCTTCGCCGCCACCACCCACCTGCTGAACCACGCGGCCTTCAAGGCGGCGCTGTTCTTCGTGGTGGGCATCATCGACCATGAAACGGGCACGCGGGAGACCTTCCGGTTGTCGGGGCTGCGACGCAAGTTGCCCCTGACGTTCGTGGTGGCCGGGCTGGCAACGCTGAGCATGGCCGGGCTGCCGCCGCTGGGCGGCTTCATCTCCAAGGAGCTGTTCTACGAGGCGATGCTGCACGCCGGCCCCGGCTTTATCGCGGTGGCCGTGATTGGCAGCGCCCTCACGCTGGCCTACTGCGCACGGCTGATCCGCATCTTCTTCGGCGACTTCCGCGCTCCCGAGGATGACGGCGGCCGCCTGCTGAAGTCCGAGATTCACGAGGCTGGTCCTGGCCTGCTGCTGCCGCCCGCACTGCTGGCCGGTGCGGCGCTGCTGTTTGGGGTGCTGCCCGCCAGCGCCGAGTGGCTGGCCCGCCGGGCCGGAACCGCGCTGGGGTTTGCGGGTTACGAGGGCCACCTGGAACTGTGGCACGGCGTCACCCCCGCGCTGCTGCTCACCCTGCTGACCTGGGGACTGGCCGCGCTGCTGGTCTGGCAGACGGCGCGGGTGTACTTCCTGCAGGTGCACCTGGAATTCCCAGTTAGCTCCAACCGGATTTACCGGGGACTGCTGATCGGGCTGGAAACCCTGGCCTCGCGCCTGATCGCCGGAACGCAGGGCCTGGCGTTGCCGGACCAGCTGCGGATCACGTTGGCCGCCGCTGGACTGATGGGCGGCTACGCGGTGTGGCGTGCGCCGCAGGTCTTCCAGCCGCTGGAGGGGGTACCCCTGAGCACGCTGCCGATCGCCGTGCTGCTGGTGGCCGGGGCGCTGGGCGTGCTGCTGTCGCGCAACCGCCTGACCGCCGTGGTGCTGACCGGCCTGACCGGCTTCGGCAGCGCCGTTGCCTTTCTGGCGATGCGCGCCCCGGACCTGGCGCTGACCCAGCTGCTGATTGAGGCCGTCACGGTGATCCTGTTCCTGCTCGTCTTCCGTTCCTTGCCGGGCTTCCGCAGCCTGCCGCGCGGGCGCACGCGACAGATCATCGACGTGGGGCTGGCCGGGGCAGCGGGCATCGGGACCACGCTGCTGATCCTGGCGAGCCTGCGCTTTCTGTCGCCGCCGATCTCGCCGTACTATCTGGAAAACGCCTATAAGGGTGGCGGGGGCAAGAACGTGGTGAACGTCCTGCTGGTGGATTTCCGTGGCTGGGACACGCTGGGCGAGGTGATGGTGGTGGCCATGGTGGCGCTGGCGGTGGGCAGTCTGGTCCGCCTGGGCCGCCGGGGAGAGGCGCGCAGCGAGAACGACACCGCGCCCACTTTGCCAGACCTGCTTGACCTTCAGGAGCGGCGGCCATGAGCCCGAAACGTTCCTCGACCAAAAGGGCGAAGCAGGCGGTCAGGACCGTGCCGGATCGGCCCCGACCGGGCGATCTGCTGATCAACGATCCGATCCTGAAGACCATCAGCCGGGCGGCCTTCGCGCTGGTGCTGCTGTTCGCGCTGCTGCTGCTGTGGCGCGGCCACAATGCTCCGGGCGGCGGCTTCATCGCGGGCCTGATGACCGTGTGCGCCCTGATCCTGCACCGGATCGCCAACGGTGACAGCGCCCTGCGGGTGGACCCTGTGAAATTCATTCCCTGGGGTCTAGCCCTGTCCTTTATCACCGGCCTCGTTCCGTACCTGCTGGGCCGTCCCTTTCTGAAATCCGATTACGGCTACCTCACCACCGCCCTGACGGGCGAATTCGAGTGGGCCACCGCCCTGCTGTTTGATCTGGGCGTGTATCTGGTGGTGGTGGGGGCAGGTCTGGCCCTGGCCTACGCCCTGATTGAGGTCAAGCCGACGGAACTGGTGGAGGGAGACGGATGAGGACTGCTCGGGGTCTGCCGGTCAAGAGGGCCAGCCGTCTGGCTGATCATGCACGTTGCTTCTCAACGCTCTTTCTATGGCCTGATGGGACTGCCGGAACAGTTCAGCAGGCCGCTCCCACCCATTGCCCAGCACTGCCGGAGGCCAGCTCATGGAAACCCTTTTCGCCATTCTGATCGGCCTGCTGGTGGCCGCGGGCGTCTTCCTGATGCTGTCGCGCACGATTGTCCGGGTGGTGCTGGGGCTGACCTTCATCGCGTACGGGGTCAATCTGGCGATCCTGACCGTGGCGGGTCTGCGTCAGGACTCGCCGCCGCTGCTGACGCTGGAGGGGCCGTACGTGGACCCGCTGCCCCAGGCACTAGTGCTGACGGCCATCGTGATCGGCTTCGGCACCACCGCGCTGCTACTGACCGTGGCCCTGCGGGCCTACCAGGTGGCCGGACACGACGACGTGGCGGCGTTCGGCGACAACCTGGCCCGTGACCCCGACGCCCCTGACGGTCAACATGCCGATCCCGAACACCTCAGCCCTGATTTGCCGGAAATGGATCACGCCGCGGAGACCGCCGCCCATCTGGCCGAGCTTGAGCGCCTGCGAAGGATCACGCGATGAATCCTGAATCCACCGCTGTGGTGACCTCTGCCCTTCCTCTTGCCCCGATTCTGACGCCGCTGGGCCTGGGGCTGCTGTTGCTGCTGCCCATGCGGCGCAGGTGGCGGGTGTCGCTGGCCCTGGCCTCGGCCCTTCTGACCCTGATCTTCTCGCTGCTGCTGATGAACAGCACCATGGGAGGCATGCTGGTCAGCGAGCTGGGCGGCTGGAAAGCGCCGTTCGGCATCGTGATGGCCGCTGACCGACTGGGCTCCTTTATGAGCGTCCTGGCGGCCCTCTGCGGCGTCTTCACGGTCTGGCTGATGGCCGCGCAGCCGGACCCGGTGCGGGAGCGCCACCATTCGTTCGCCCTGACCTCCTTCCTGTTCGTGGGGGTGCAGCTGTCGTTCTTGACCGGCGATCTGTTCAACCTGTTCGTGGCCTTCGAGGTGATGCTGGTGGCCAGTTACGCCCTGACGGTGCTGGGATCCACCCGCGAACAACTGCGCGAGGGTTTCCGTTACATCGTGATGAACCTGTCGGCCTCGGCGCTGCTGGTGGTGGCCTGCGGGCTGGCCTACGGCACGCTGGGCACGCTGAATTTCGCTCACCTGGCGCAGCGCAGCGCAGCGCTGGGGCCGAACACCACCGTGACCGCCGTGGGCGTCCTGCTGCTGATCGTGTTCGCGGCCAAGGGGGCGCTGTTTCCGCTGGGCTTCTGGCTGCCCGGCACCTACCCGGCTGTCCCCCACGCCACGGGTGCGTTCTTCGGGGCGGTGCTGACCAAGGTGGGCCTGTACGCCCTGATCCGGGTGTTCACCACGGTCTTCAATCAGGACCCGCAGTTGCCCGACACGCTGCTGCTGCTGCTGGGCGCGGTGACCATGCTGTACGGCGCTCTGGGCGCGGTCAGCCAGCGCGAGTGGCGGCGCATCCTGTCCTTCACGGTGGTGGGCTCGGTGGGTTACCTGGCTTACGGGCTGGGGCTGGGTTCGCCAGACGCACTGCGGGCCAGTCTGGCCTACCTGGCCGTCAGCGTGGTGGTCACCCTGGCGATGTTCCTGATTGCCGCTGTCGCGGAGCGGGCCAGCGGAACACGGCTGGTGCGGGCGCGCGGCTTTATCGAGTTCCTGCCGCTGCTGGCCGCCTGCTTCCTGCTGTGCGCCCTGACGGTGGCCGGCCTGCCCCCCAGCGCGGGCTTCGTCGTCAAGTTTGACCTGATCCGCGCCGGTCTGGAGGGGGGCACCGCACTCGCCTATGTGGCCACTGCCAGCGCCCTGCTGAGCAGTCTGATCACGCTGTACGCCCTGCTGCGGGTCTGGAGCGGCTTCTTCTGGGGCCGCCATCCTCAGGATGAACCGGTGCGCCGCGTCCGCTGGCCCGAGCGGCTGCCCGCCTACCTGGCTTCGGCGCTGGTGGCCGCGCTGACCCTGTTCGCCGGACCATTGCTGGGCCACGCACGCGGCACCGCCGATGAGCTGGGCAGCAACGCGTCCTACATCCTGGGTGTGCTGGGCGAGGGTCCGCTGGACCTTCCCCCTCCGCCCAGGGGGGACGAGGTGCAGGAACCCGAGGACGCGCCGTGAGGGGCATCTCGCTGAATATCCTGCTGGCCATCGTCTGGACGCTGTTCGTCGGCGAGTTCAGCCTGCGTGAGCTGGTCATCGGCATGCTGCTGGGCTTTGCCATTCTGAGTGTCTTCCCGCTGTCGCTGGGCACGGGCGGCTACGTCCGGCGGACCCTGGCCGCCGTGCGCTTCGCGCTGTTCTTTGCCCGCGAGTTAACGGCGGCCAACGTGCAGGTGGCGCTGTGGGCCCTGCGTCCGCACCCGCCGCTGCACCCCATGATCATCGCCTATCCGTTGCGGCTGAGCGGGGACAATGCCCAGACGGTCCTTGCCGCCACCATCACGCTGATGCCGGGCTCGGTGGCGATGGGCTTTAATCCCGAGCGCAACGTGCTGTACGCGCATGTGATCGGTGCCCGCAGTCCACGGGCCGCCCGTGAGAGCCTCGAGAAGGTGGAAAATGCTCTGCTGCCGCTTTACGGCCAGAGCGCCAGCCAGACGGACCCTGTGGAGACAAGCGCATGATCATCAATCTGGCTCTGGGCATCGTCACGCTGTCGGTTCTGCTGGTCACGGTGCGCGTGCTGCGCGGCCCCAGCTGGGGGGACCGGATCATGGCCTTCGACTTCCTGAGCGTCAATCTGGTGGTGCTGATTGCGTTGATCGCCGTCAAGACCCGCCTGATCGTCATGCTGGACGCCGCGCTGGTGCTGAGCCTGCTGGGTTTTCTCAGCACAGTGGCCCTGACGCGCTACCTGCTGCTGGGGCGGGTGATGAAATGAGCACCGAGCCAGGAGGGCAGCCATGAACGACTTCAATGCCGCCCGCGACATCCCCATTCTGCTGGGGGCCTTCTTCGTGCTGACGGCGGCCATCGGGCTGGTGCGCTTCCCCGATCTGTACTCGCGGCTGCACGCCAGCAGCAAGCTGATCACGCTGGGCTCGGCGGGCATCTTTATCGGCGTTGGGCTGGAATTTGCCCAGACCGAAGCGCTCTCCAGACTGGCGGCGGTGCTGCTCTTTCAGTTCCTGACCACGCCCCTGAGCGCTTATCTGATCGCCCAGGCTGCCTACCTCCGCGGGCTGGAGCCGCTGCTGGAGGGGCCGGACGAGTGGAATGCGCTCGGCAAGGCAGCGTTGCTGGACCGGCGGCCAGAGGAACTGAAGGAAGAGGAAGGAGAAGGGCAAATGGAACAGCCCTCTCCGCAGGGAAAGGGCTGAATGACCGGTGGGCACTGGGGCCCGTCTCGTGCCGCTATTCCGTCCCCACCCCGTGTCCGTCCTCGCGCTCTTCGAGCCGGAAGCCGTGCGGCAGGAAGTCGCGGACCAGACCGCTCAGGATGTCACCGTGGGCATTGACGCAGACCACACGGGCGTCGGGGGCAAATTCGTACAGCACCTGACGGCACGCGCCGCAGGGACTGGCGGGCGGGCTGGACTCGGCGTAGACCACGAGGTCCGTGAAGGTCCGTGCCCCGGCCGTTGCCATCGCCTGCACCGCCGACTGCTCGGCGCAGCGGCCCAGGCCGTAGCTGGCATTCTCCACGTTCGCGCCGCTGAAGATCTGCCCGTCCGGGGTTCTCAGGGCCGCGCCGACATGAAATTTGCTGTAGGGCGCGTAGGCCTGGACAAAGGCGGCCTTCGCGGCGGCCAGAAGTGCCGGATCAGGCGTGAGGTTCAGCGGATTCAAGGTGGAGTCAGTCTCGGCCATCATTGTGCTCCTCTATAGAGGTGATCACCAGTGGATTGGGATCGGAGGCCCGCTCGACACGCACGCGGCTGACCCGGCGCTCGTCGGCCTCCTCGACGGTGAAAGCCCAGCCCTCGTGAACGAAGGTGTACCCGACTTCGGGGATGTCACCAAATTGGTTGGTCATGAAGCCGCCCAGGGTGTCGAACTCGCCCTCGCCGTCTTCCAGATTGCTGCCCAGAATCGTCTCGACCTCGTGAACGATCATGCCGCCGTCGATCAGGTACACGCCCTCACCGATCAGCTGGTACAACGGCAACTCCTCTTCATCGGTCTCGTCGTAGATCTCGCCCACGATCTCTTCCAGGGCGTCTTCCAGCGTGACCAGGCCTGCGGTGCCGCCGAATTCGTCCACCACCACGCTCAGGTGCGACTTCTTCTCGCGCATCTTGGTCAGCAGGTCCTTGATCTTCATGCTCTCGGGAACGAAGAAAACCTTGCGCATGATGTCGGCCACGGTCAGGGTGTCCAGATCGTCCAGATGGCGCAGCACGTCACCGCCGTGGACGATGCCCACGATGTTGTCGGGCGTGTCCTGGTACACCGGAACGCGCGAGTAGCTGTGCTCGGCGTTCAGCTCCAGCATGCGGCGCAGGGGCGAGGCCCCGTCAACCACAATCATGTCGACACGTGGCGTCATGATCTCGCGCACGGTGGTGTCCGACAGATCGAAGACGTTGTAGACCAGTTCGCGTTCGCTGTCCTCCAGCACGCCTTCCTGGCTGGAGGCTCCCACGATCATGCGGATCTCCTCTTCCGAGTAGGCGGCGTGGTGTCCCGCCACCCCACGCAGGCCGAAGAGCCGCACCACGCCGTTGCCCATGGCGTTCAGCAGGATGATGGCCCACTTGAAGATCAACGTGAAGACCAGCAGCGGGCGCGTGACCATTAGCGCCACCTGTTCGGTGCGCTGCAAAGCCCAGCTCTTGGGCGCGAGTTCACCGAAGACGATGTGCAAAATGGTGCTGATGGCGAAAGCGAGGCCAAAGGAAATTCCCCTGATCTGCCCCTCGCTTAGCGTCCCGCCAGCCAGCAGTGGCGAGACCAGATGCTCGATGGCCGGTTCAGCCACGAAACCAATCGCCAGACTCGCCATCGTGATGCCGAGTTGCGTGGCGGCGATGTACAGGTCCAGATTCTTGAGCGCGCCCTGGGTGGCCCTGGCCGTCGCAACGCCCTCGTCGGCCAGCTGGTCGATGCGGGTGCGGCGCACGCTCACCAGCGAGAATTCCGCCGCGACAAAGAAACCGTTCATCAGAACCAGAACGAACAGCGCGAGTATTCCGAAAAGGTCATTCATGAATGGGCGCGCTCCGTAACCGCGCCCCGGTCATCCGCGTGGCACATGCTGCCCGTCCGCTCCGCCTGGAGGGATCGTCGTTGACCGGTGATGTGTAAACCTATGCCAGTGCGGCCACAGCAAAAACGCCGCCCTCAGGCGGAGTTCACCGGGCACTAGGAAAGAGCCGAAACTGGGAGGCTCCATAGCAGCGCAAAGTGTAACACACCCGGGCTCCCCGCGCAGGTCTAAACGATTCATGAGCGCCGCCGCGCCCTGACTCAGGCGTTAGCCTGAACGGTAAGCCAGCCACTGCCACCCCCTCGATTCTTTGGAGGTTTCACGCATGACCACAGCCAGCACTCCCGCCACCTACCGCGCCCTGCGGGTAATTCAGGACGGCCAGACCGGGGAACGCCAGGGCAGCCGCGCCGAATTGCAGACCCTGCCCCTCTCCGAGCTGCCCGAAGGCGAGGTGCTGATCGCGGTGTCGCACTCCAGCCTGAACTACAAAGACGGCCTGGCGGTGACCGGAAAGGGCATCCTGCGCCAGTTGCCCATGACCCCCGGGATCGATCTGGCCGGGACGGTGCTGGAAGACGCCAGCGGCACCTACGCCCCGGGCACCCCGGTGATCCTGACCGGGTGGGGCATCGGCGAGCGGCAGGACGGCGGTTACGCCACGCATGCCCGCGCGCGGACCGACTGGCTGGTCCGCCAGCCCGCAGGCACCGACGCCGCGTGGGCCATGAGCGTGGGCACGGCGGGCTTCACGGCCATGCTGGCGGTGATGGCGCTGGAGGACGCGGGCGTGCGTCCCGAACACGGCGACGTGCTGGTCACGGGGGCGGCAGGCGGCGTGGGCAGCACGGCCATCGCCCTGCTGAGCGCCGCCGGGTTCACGGTCACGGCCAGCACCGGTCGCACTGAGGAGGAGGCTTACCTGCGGGAACTGGGGGCTTCCAGCCTGATTCCCCGCGCCGAGTTGCCGGCCTTAAAACGCCCGCTGGAAAAGGAGCGCTGGGCGGGCGTGGTGGATACCGTGGGCGGCGAGACGTTGGCAGGGGCCTACGCGTCCACGCGCACCCATGGCGCGCTGGCCGTCTGCGGCATCGCTGGGGGCAACGGCCTGAACACCACGGTGTTCCCACTGATCCTGCGCGGCGTGTCCCTGCTGGGCATCGACAGCGTGACCTGCCCACAGCCCCGCCGCGAGGCGGCCTGGGCCCGCCTGGCCCGCGATCTGCCCGCCTCCAGGCTGGTGGCCGTGACCCAGACGCGCGGCTTGTCCGAGGTCATGGAACTGGCCCCGCAGATTCTGGCCGGGCAGGTGCGGGGGCGCACGGTCATTGATGTGAACGGCTGATTTAGGGTCTGAGCCTCTGCACGGACAGGCTATTTCGGCAGCAGGTCACCCACGTCTACCTGCGGGGTGGCCGGCCCCAGGGTGACCGAGGTCTGGGCACGCGGTTCGCTCGTCTCGCCGTAGATGCCGTTGCCGTCGCGGTCCCGGCCCCCGATGACGCTGAAGGTGCCGTTGCCCAGGTAGGCGGTGAAACGACCCAGGGCGTCCACGAGGGGCTGGAAAACCAGTCCGCGTGAATCCTGAATCCGCAGCCCCAGCGTGTCGCTGATGGCGGGTGCTCCCAGCGCGGCGACGGCGTTGATCATGCCGAAGCCGAACAGTGGGTCGCGCCCGGCGGCGCCCAGATCGGTGGCGGTGGCGCTCAGGCGGGCCAGGGTGGAGGCCGCGTCTGTTGTGACGCCCTTGCTGAGCAGCAGCGCGGCCAGCGCCGAGACCTGGGGGGCCGCCTGACTCGTGCCCACCTGGGCCTCGTAGTCCGGTTGATTCTTGACGTAGTTCCAGCTGGTGGAGAGCACCAGATCTGGAAAGGGCGCCCCGTTCAGGGTGCCTCCGTTGAAAATGCCGGGGTCCCGTGACGGATCGGTTCCTCCAGGCGCGCTGAACTGCACGGCCGGGTAGGCGTTGCTGTAGACCGCATGTTTGGGGGCGCTGCCGCCGGACAGGGTTACGCTGCCCACCGCCACCGCTGCTGGGCAGGCCGCCGGGTAGTACGGCGTGGTGCCGTAGCCATTGCCCGCCGCGACGATGACCAGCGATCCAGCGGCGCTGGCCTCCTGAACGGCCTCGCACATCGGCTGGGCGGTGTCGGCGCTGATCTCTGCGCCCAGGCTCAGGTTGATCACGGCGGCCTTGTGGGGGTTGGTATAGGTCACGTTTTTCTTCGTCGCCGGGTCAGTCAGAGTGACGGACAGGCCAGCGGCGTAACGCACGGCCAGCGACACGTCGGCGATATCGGCGTCGCCTCCGGCGTCGATCACCCGGATGGGCAGCACCTTCACGTTGGCCCGTCGTACCGCGCCCACCACGCCCGTGGCACTGCAGTCCGCGCAGGCGCCCGTGTTCTGGCCCCAGCGGGCGGCGATCAGGCCGGCCACGTGGGTGCCGTGGCTGCCGGTCTGGCGGGTCCGCTCACCCGGATCGGTGGGATCGCTGTCCACGCCGTCGCCGTCACCGTTCCGGGGATCGGAGAGCAGGTCCAGCGCGCCCTCTCCCGGATTCCACAGCTGCCCTTCCAGGTCCGGGTGGTCGTAGCGCACGCCGCTGTCCACCACCGCCACCGTTACGGGCCGCGAGTACGCGCCGCCCTCCATGTCGCGCCACACGGCGGGATACCCCAGCAGCCGGAAGGGCCATTGCAGCCCCGCATACTGGTCAGTAGGCTCCAGCGGCTGGGCGACGGGAAGGGCCTGGGCTCCGACGGATCGGGGCAGAGTCTGGGCGCGCAGGATGGCATTGGGAACGGCGTACTCCACCCCTGGGTCGGCGCGGAGGATTCGCAGGGCTGCCTCCACATCCTCCACCTGCAACTCGGCGCTACGATCGGACAGCGGGCGGCTGGAGCGAACGCTCAGGTCGGCGGTGCGGAGGACGTTCAGGACGTGCTCAGTCCTGGCATTTGTCCCCTTGACGGTGGCGGCGCCCCCCGCGCTGCGGTATTTGACGATGATGCCGCGCGCCCGGCCTGCCTCTGCCAGGCGCGCTGTGGGGCCAGGGCCCACCCGCAGGTCCTGGCCCTGCGCGCTGGCTTCCTGGCGCAGCCGGCCAGTCAGGACGTACTGATCGGCCCGGACCGTCCAGATGGCGGCCCCTTTGGGGGCATCCACGCCGCCCTGTGCGTCCTGCGAACCCGCCGTCCAGACGATCTTAATTTGGCCCGTCAGCTCGGCCTGATCGGCGGCCAGGGGGGTGTCGAGCCCGCGGTCTGCGCGGATCTGCACGTTGACGTCACCCTGGCCCGAAACTGGCGAGACCTGAAGCCAGTCGGGCACGTCGGTCACGGTCCACCGGCCGCTGAACGGCTGCGTGGCCTGCGTGCCCAGCGTACGGCCCAGGTCCAGCGACTGGTCCTTGAGTGGCAGCGGCGCGGCTGGAGTGCAGGCCGCCAGGGTACAGGCCAGCGCCAGACTCAGGGGCAGGGTAGACAGGGACAGGCGGGGCATTGGCCGTAGCATGCCGCATCCGGGTGGGGACTGCGTGAAAGAAATGCGGACCGCGCCGGGGACAGCGGACGGGTGGAGGGGGGCGGCGGGCTGGCAAAACCCCTTCCAGCACAGCACAATGGGGCGGTGCCCAGCGGACGTGTCCACAACCTGATCAACATTGCAGCCTACAGCGTCCTCGCCGCTGCCACCCTGATCCTCAGCCGCCAGGACCTGCTGACCATCACGCCGGTGCAGGCGCTGAATTTCACCCTTGCCTACGCGGCCGGAACGTTTCTCCTGTCACCGGACCTGGATCTGGCCGATGGCCGGGTGGACAGCAAACGTCACTGGGGGCTGCTGGGCTTTGTCTGGGTGCCCTACGGCAAGCTGTTCCGCCACCGGGGTCTGTCGCACAGCTGGGTGCTGGGGCCGCTGACCCGGCTGGCTTACCTGGCCCTGCTGATTACCCTGGTGGTGGGCGTGCTGCGCTACGTCGTGCCCGGGATGACGCTGCCCACCATCCCGCAGCCGATCAGCCTGAAATTCATCGTGCCGCTGGTGCTGGGCTACTTTCTTAGCCAGTGGCTGCACCTGATCGCCGATGGCATCCGGCCCGATCACGGCCTGCGGCAGGGGGCCAGAAAGCTGAAGCTGCAGCGTTCACGACACCGGCCAGCCCGGTCCAGAAGCCGGCGGGCCTAGGGGGCTGTCAAAGCCCTCTACTCAATCTGCAGCAGTTCCCGGTGCGCCAGCCCCCGCCCGCTGGCCACCTGCCATGCCCCGCGTGCGTCGCCACGTTCCACCCGCGTCATGAAGGCGGAGTCGGCGGCCAGCGTGGTCAGCAACCAGAAATCGCCCCAGACCTCCAGACCCCACGCGGCGCGCATGCTTTTGGACGCCGCCACCCACACCGGCTCCGACAGGTGCTCCAGCGG
Source organism: Deinococcus humi (assembly GCF_014201875.1). NCBI lineage: Bacteria > Thermotogati > Deinococcota > Deinococci > Deinococcales > Deinococcaceae > Deinococcus > Deinococcus humi. The sequence continues at coordinate 12,744 of NZ_JACHFL010000018.1, forward strand.
CGCGATGAAATGCCATTCGCCATCGGTGCCGGGGGTGCGGGCCACCTCACGGCGGTACTCACGTCTCTCGCGGTTGCTCATGGCCTCCCAGGTGCCCTCGGCGCAGTAGTGGGCCGGAAAGGCGCTGAAGGTGTCCCGGCAGCGGGTGGGCCGCGCCTCGTACTGGGTGCAGGCTCCATTCTCGCGGTCCAGCAGTGGGCAGAATCCCACCTCCTGGCGGTGACGCTGCACATACTGGGCGTCGTCCTTTGCGGTCCGCGCGTTCTGGAGGGCGGCGCGGGCGTGCGCCTCCACGGCCACCGCCTGCGCGGAGTCAATGGCGCGGGCGGTGATGATCGCCTCGGCCAGCGACACCCGGATCGGCATGTTGCAGCACTGGAAGCATCCCGCCTCGCAGAAGATCTTGCCGCCGCGCGCCCGGTAGCCCGCCTGCCACCTGTCGGCCTGCCGCCCGTAGCGGTCATAGGCCCGTTGCACGGGAGCCGTGACCGGATCGGTGGGGGAGGGAAGAGCACGCGTCATGAGGCGCAGCCTATCCCGCTGCCGAATGCAGAATGGAGAGGTGGGTGGGATTGGCCCCTAGGCTCTCGCCGCTTCCCGCAGGGCGTCGTCGTAAAACAGCCCCGTCTGATACATGCGAATCTTTCCGGCCGCGTAGAGCGCGTCAAATTCGGTCCGGCCCACGTACCGCGCCTCGGCAATCTCCTGGGTGAAGGCAGGCTGCAGCGTCTGCCTCGGCAGCGGCTCGGCCAGCCAGACGTGCCGCAGGATGAACGCGCCGTCCGGAAAGCGGCCCAGGTACGCGCCCACAAAGCGGGTGAGCGTCACCCGCAGCCCGGTTTCCTCGTACGCCTCGCGCACGGCGGTCTCCTGGGGGTTCTCGCCTTCCTCCACGCTGCCGCTGGGAATGTGCCACAGGCCCGCTTTTTCCGTCTGGCCCGCCGTGCCCCGTTCGCGCACCAGCAGAATGTCACCCGCCGCGTTCAGAATGACGACTCCGGCGGCGCGCAACTCCACGGCAACGTGTGTGGTCTCGTCGTGCTGCACCGGGCCTCCCCCTACCAGCCCTCGCGCCCACGCAGGACGGTGAGCTGCGCGACGTGGTGCCGCCCATGCCAGTCATACATCGCCAGCAGGGTGTCCAGCGTGTAGGTGCGGCCCTGAGCGGGGTGCGTCCACGGGCGACTCCAGTCCATGACTCCCTCCAGCACCGGCAGCAGGCGGGTGTGCAGGGCGTCCAGCAGCGTCAGGCTCACTTCCGGGGGCAGCTGATGGTCCGGCGACTGCGCCCAGCGGTCTTCCTCGTAGGGCTTGATAACCGGATTCTCCTCGGTCAGCGCCAGCTTGACGCGGATAAAGGCGTTCATGTGGCTCTCGGCAACGTGATGGACTACCTGCCGCACGGTCCAGCCGCCCTCGCGGTAGGGGGTGTCCAGTTGCGAGTTGCTCAGTCCGGCAACGGCGGCGCGCAGCTCCTGTGGCAGTCGGCGCAATTGGTCCAGCGCCGTCTCCCGCTCCTGTGCGCTCAGTTCCAGCGGCGTGGGCATCGGCCCCAGCGGGTAGCGGTGATCGGCAGTCATACGCCGCCCCCGGTCTGCGGGTCCTTGCGGGTCCAGCGGTTGGCGTCGCGGCTTTCCACCTTGTCCATCATGCGGGCAAAACCGCGCTCCAGGCTGATGCCGCCCCGGTTGGCCATACACATCATCACGAACAGCAGGTCTGCCAGTTCCAGCTCCAGATCGCCCGCGGGCTCGCCGGGTTTGGGCGTCTTGCCGTGTTCGTGGGCGATGACCCGGGCCACCTCGCCCGCTTCCTCGGTCAGGCGGGCCATCAGCAGCAGCGGCGGAAAATAGCCCTCCTTGAACTGCGAGATGTACGCGTCCACACGGGCGCTGGCGTCGGCGAAGGTCAGGGAGGGGGGGGCGATCTGGGACATGCCGCAGGCTAGCGCGTGGCCGGGCTCGAACCTCGACCGGAACGAAAAAGCCCCCTCCGCTGGGAAAGGGGCTGTCGGATATGGGCGTGCTTACCGGATATACAGGTAGGTTTCCTGCACGTCTCGGTCCCCCAGAGCGTAGGGGGTCAGGTAGGCGGTGGTGGTCGAGTTCCAGCGGTTGCCGTCGTACGTGCCGCTCAGCACGAGGCTCGTGGTGGGGCGCACGCGGGTAAAGATGGCACGCACCCGCTGGATGCCGCGCGGCTCGGCCAGGTTGTACATCACGCCGTCTTCGGGACGCGGGAAGAAAGTGGTCCCGGCATTCACGTAGACGTTCTGGGCCAGGACGCTGGCAAAGCCGTTGCTCTGCAGGGCGATCAGGGTCACGTAGCCGGGCACGCGGGCGCTGAACTGAAAACGCACTGCCTCGCCCACGGCGTAGGTGCTGCCCTCGCCCCGGTCCGGGCGCAGGCCGGTGATCAGGTTGCTGCGCTGCGGCTGAATCTGAACGTTGGCGTTGGGCTGGACAGTCACGGTGCAGGCGCTGAGCCCCAGGGCCAGCGTGCCGAGCAGAAGGAAGGTGCGCATACCCGGCAGCATAGGCGCCCAGGCTGACGGGAAGCTGAGAGAAAGCCGCCTGACAATTCAGGTTCGGGACCAGGAAACGCCCTCTGCGCGGCGTGATCCCATCTTTCCTGACGGTTGCCACGCTGGCCCTGACGTACCATGCGGTATGACCCGCGCCGTGCGTTCCCTGGTGTTGATGTGGCTGTTGTGCGCTGCTCCATGTTCCGCTGCCCTGGCCCAAGGAGAACCGGTTTTTCCCACCGCCACGCAGACGAAGCCGACGGATGAGACGCCCGGCACCCCGGCGGCACCGGGGACATTGCCGGGCGGCGGCTATAGCACCAATCGGTTCTTCGAGGACCTCAAGAATGGGCGGGTGGCCTCAGTCCGGCTGGACAGCGCCGGCAACGCCAGCGTGACCTTCCTGGCTGGGCCAAGTGCCTCGTCGCCGGCGATGCGCTCGCTGGTGGTGCCGCCCGACGGCGCCACGCTGGACAAGATTCGCGCGGCCAACGTGCCGCTGCGGGTGGTGGCGGGTGGCTCGCCCTTCGGCTGGATCACGCAGGCGCTGCCGCTGGTGTTGACCGCGCTGATCCTGCTGGTGTTGTGGCGCAGCATGCGCGGCGCTAGCGGTGGCGGCAATGCCGCCAGCAATTTCGGGAAATCGAAGGCGGCGGTGATTGCCGAGGGGCAGATCAAGCTGAACTTCACCGACGTTGCCGGCTGCGACGAGGCCAAGCAGGACCTGCAGGAAGTCGTGGACTTCCTGCGCCAGCCCGAGAAATACCACCAGCTCGGCGCCCGCATCCCCCACGGCGTCCTCCTCGTCGGCCCGCCTGGTTCCGGCAAGACCCTGCTGGCCAAAGCCGTCGCCGGCGAGGCCAAGGTGCCGTACTTCTCCATCAGCGGCTCGGACTTCGTCGAGATGTTTGTCGGTGTCGGCGCCGCCCGCGTCCGTGACCTGTTCGAACAGGCGCGCAAGAGTGCCCCGTGCATCGTCTTTATCGACGAGATCGACGCCGTGGGCCGCAAGCGCGGCGTCTCGATGCAGGGCGGCAACGACGAGCGCGAGCAGACCCTCAACCAGTTGCTGGTGGAAATGGACGGGTTCGGCAGCGGCCAGGAAGTGATCATCCTGGCCGCCACCAACCGCCCGGATGTGCTCGACGCTGCCTTGCTGCGTCCGGGACGCTTTGACCGCCAGGTGGTGGTGGACGCCCCCGACGTGCGGGGCCGCGAACACATCCTGAGGATTCACGCGCGCAAAAAGCCGCTGGACGTGAGCGTGGACCTGGGCGTGGTGGCCCGGCGCACGGCAGGGATGGTGGGGGCGGATCTGGAGAACCTGCTCAACGAGGCGGCGCTGCAAGCGGCGCGGGAGGGACGCAACCGCATCACCGGGCGGGATGTGGACGAGGCCAGAGACCGGGTGCTGATGGGCCCCGAGCGGCGCAGCATGGTGGTGCGGGAGGCCGATCGTAAGGTCACCGCCTACCACGAAGTCGGTCACGCCCTGGCCGCTCAACTCCTGCCCCATGCCAACCGCGTCAACAAGCTGACTGTGGTGCCGCGTGGCCGGGCGGCGGGCTTCATGATGCCCGATGCCGACGACCGCCTGCACGTCACCCGCCCCGCGCTCGAGGACATGATCGCCGTGGCCCTGGCGGGCCGCGCGGCGGAGGAAGTCATCTACGGCGAGGTCACCACCGGCGCCCAGAACGATTTCCAGCAGGCCACCAACATCGCTCGGCGCATGGTCACCGAATGGGGGATGAGTGACCGCATCGGCAAGGTGGCGCTGGCCTCCGATCAAGCCGGGTATCTGGGCGGCGGTTCGCAGATGCAGCCCATGTCAGAGGCCACCGCCCAGGAAATCGACGAGGAGGTGCGCGCCCTGATCGACGCCGCCTACGGACGCGTGCTGACCCTGGTGCGCGAACACTTGGCCGCCGTCCACGAGATCGTGCGCGTCCTGCTGTCCCGTGAGACCCTGTACGGCGAGGAGTTCTCCACCTTGCTGGCCGGTGGTCAGCTGGCCGAACCATCTCCAGTCAGCCTGAGCAAGACCGCCAGCCTGGCCTGAAATAGGGCGGGTGGCTGCAGGCGGTCAGCTCCCTCTGAGGCCCCTTTTCCTCGGCTGCTCAGTCCTCATCCTCCGGGTCACGGGTCTCGCTGGGTTTGATGGGAGAACGGGTGCGGTTCTGCTCGGGCGGCCTGCGCTCACCGTCGTCGCGCGTCAGTTTGATCTCGATAGGCGAGCCGCCGAAGTTCAGGCTGCGCTGGGGGAACGGAATCTCGATGCCCGCCTGATCCATGGCGATCTTGATGCGGCGATTGAACTCGCGGCCCACCGCGTACTGGCTCTTGGGCAGGACCTTGAACAGGGCGCGCAACGTTACGCCATCGGCGGCCAGCTGGGTGACGCCCTGAATCTCAGGTTCCTCCAGAAAGAAACGCTTCCAGTCCTCGGCGGCGTAAAGCTCGTCACTGACGGCCTTCAGCACGCGCAACGCGTCGTTGATGTTGGCATTGTAGGTCACGTCCACAGTGGCCACCACCCGGCTCCAGTCCTTGCTGCTGACGCTGACGGTATTGATCTGACCGTTGGGGACGATATGCACCGTGCCGTCCAGGGCGCGCAGGGCGGTCACGCGCAGATTCAGCCTCTCCACGTTGCCGCTGAGGGTCCCGCTGTTGACCGTGATCACGTCGCCCACACCGTACTGATCTTCCAGCAGAATGAAAAAGCCGGTGAAAACGTCCTTGATCAGGCTCTGTGCGCCGAAACCCACTGCCAGACCCAGCACCGAGACCCCGGCCAGCAGGCTGGTGGCATTGACCCCCAGCGCCTGCAGGCCCGCGATCAGGCTGATGATGATGATGATGACCTTCAGGGTGCTTTCCACCACGCCCTTGAGGGTCTGTACCCGCACGTTGCGGCGGTTGAATTCCTCGTCGCCCGGCACGATGCTCTCGCTGAAATTGCCCACCATCCGCCACGCGATCAGGGCGAGCGCCACGATCACCACGGCCTGTCCGGCGGTGTTGCGGAAGCCCTCGGCAATGTTCTGACCCAGTGCGAACAGCACGGGGACGTCGGGCAGGTAGATCTTGTAGGTGGCGTAGGCGACGTAACCCACCACCACGGTCACCAGCCACAGCCATTTCAGGGCCTGCAGCATGCGGGCGTCGATCTGGTCTTTCAGGGCCCGCAGCAGCAGGTGGCCAAAACGGTAGATGGCGTAGGAGATGACCAGCGCGATGGCCAGCCAGAGCCACACGCTGGGTTTAGACAGTTGGACAAGCAGAATTTCCAGCATAACGGTCCAGTCTCTCACAAAGGACCTGAAGCCGGAATGACAGCCGGATGGGAAAATGTAGGGTGCCTGCCGCCCTGACCGGCGGTGACCCTGCCCGCAGCCCACTAGACTGCCGGGTATGTCTTCCGAAGCCAGCAAAACAGCAGCCAGCAAGCCAGACAGCAGCAAGCCCATTTCTCCGGATGACCGCGCCCGGCTGGACCCCGTGTTCATGCAGGTGGTGCTGGACGTGCAGGCGCAGGTGCAGCAGACCCAGCCCACGCAGACCGGAAATCTGGCCGCCATGTTCCACAAGGAGACGGTGGGCGACGCCCTGCAAGGGCTGGCCATGCTGATCGCGGGCTGGAACCAGAACCGCATCGACGGCGCGGGGCTGGCCCGGGCCGTTAAATCCCTGCGTGCCCTGGATCTGCCCGAACTGGCCGGGCGGATGGAAAAACTGCGCCAGATCGACGAGGGCTGACCCGGGCGGGGAAACGGCTGGCCCGTCTCCCTGGACCGTCTAGCTCGAGGGGAGCCGCGTGATGATCTCCAGCCCGTGGCCGGTAGGGTCTTTGAAATACACGCCCCGTCCACCGTGATGGGTGTTGACCTGGCCGGGCAGGGTCATCTGCGGATCGGCCCAGTGATCCAGCTGGCTGGTCAGCATGCGGCCGTAAATTTCGTCGAAGGTGCGGTTATCGACCAGAAAGGCGACGTGCTGCATCTGGATGCTTTCCGTTTCCGGCTTTGCAAACTGGATGTGCGTCCCGTCCTCCAGGTACACCGTGGCGAACGGCCCCCAGAAGGTCGGGGCGTTCAGGCCGAACAGCCAGGCCAGGAAGGTGGCCGCCTCGGCTTTATCGTGGGCGGCGAGCAGAACGTGATGGAAGTGGATGGGCATGTGGGCCTCTGTTGGACGCGGCAGGGCCTCTGGCTCAAGCAGCCGGCCAGAGGGGCGCGTGGCAGCATTCTAATCCTTCAGGACTTCTTGCGCCGGGCCCGGAAGGTCAGCAGATCGGCGTACATGCGGGTTCGGGCCCACGCGCCGTTCCAGAACCCACGTTTTTTCTCCTTGAGCACCTGTCCCACCTGTGGTAGTTCCACGTAATCCCACCGCGCTCCGGTGGCCTTGAGGTGCGCGGTGATGGCCGGTTCGGGCCAGCGTTCCTCGCCCAGGTGGGGCACGGCCAGCAGCCAGTCGCGGCGGCAGACCCGCTGCCCACTCAGGTGCGGCGTCAGTTTATTGCCCCAGTCGGTCACGAAACCGCCGCCCTCGAAGACGCCGATGCTCATGTCCAGTTCGCCGCTGATCACCGGGCGCAGCATCCGCCGCAGGTGGTCCAGGGTCAGCCCGGTCAGGTCGGCGTCCAGCATCACAATGAACTCGGCGTTCGTGGCGTCCAGCGCCGCCCTCAGGGCCGCGCCCTTACCGACGTTCTCGGCCAGTTCCACTACCCGCGCTCCCGCCGCGCGGGCCACCGCTGCCGTAGCGTCGTCGCTGCCATCGGAGGCCACCACCACCTGCGGCGCGAGTTGCAGACCCACCCGCACCACGTCCGCCACCGTGTCCGCCTCGTTGTAGGCGGGAATGATCACCGCCACGGACGGGGCTTCGGGGGGGCGCGAGTCCAGCATGATGCCCATGCTACGGGAAGGCGGGTCCGCCGTGGCCGGGCTGGGCTGAACGGGACTGCGCCATCTGCCCTAAACTTCCATGTTATGGACCTCAAGGCACAACTCAAAACGGCGGTGGAAGACGCGGCCCAGCAGATGGGCGCGGCGGTGGACGCCGCCATTCAGGAAACCCCGGCAGGCAAGGCGGGCGACTATGGCACCCCCGCCGCCTTTCTGATCGCCAAGGCCGTGGGCGGCAACCCCGCGCAGATCGCCGCGCAACTGGCCCAGACAGTCAGACTCCCTGAGGGCATCAGGAAAGTCGAGGCCGCGGGACCATTCCTGAACTTCTTCGTGGACGTGGGTGCGTTCGTGCGCGGCGTCGTCGAACAGCCCTTCGAGATGCCCCGGCTGAGCGGCAAGGTGGTGATCGAGCACACCTCGGTCAACCCCAACAAGGAACTGCATGTGGGTCACCTGCGAAATGTGGTGCTGGGAGACAGCATGGCCCGTATCTTTCGCGCCGCCGGGCAGACGGTAGAGGTTCAGAACTACATCGACGATACCGGGCGTCAGGCCGCCGAATCCATCTTTGCGGTGAACCACTACGGCCTGGAGTGGGACGGCGTGCAGAAGTACGACCACTGGCTGGGGGAGGGGTACGTGCGCCTGAACGCCGACCCGGCAAAGGCTGAACTGGAGCCGGGCATCCGCGAGATCATGCACCGCCTGGAAGCCGGGGAACTGAGGTCAGAGGTGGAAAAGGTCGTCCACGCCCACCTGCAGACCTGCTTTCGCCTGGGCGCACGCTATGACCTATTGAACTGGGAATCCGACGTGGTGGGCAGCGGTTTTCTGAGCAAGGCCATGACCATCCTGAAAGACAGCAAGTACACCTCCTCCCCCAACGAGGGCAAGTACGCCGGGGCCTTCGTGATGGACGTGGCCGAGTTCATGCCCGGTCTGGAGGAACCGCAGGTGGTGCTGATCCGCACCGACGGCACGGCCATGTACGCCGCCAAGGACATCGGGTACCAGTTCTGGAAGTTCGGGCTGTTCGAGGGCATGAAATTCAAGCCGTTCGCCACCGATCCCGAGGGCCGCACGGTCTGGACGAGTGCGCCGGACGGCCAGCCGGACACCGAAGCGCGCTTCGGTCACGCCGACGAGGTCATCAACGTCATCGACTCGCGCCAGGACCACCCGCAGACCGTGGTCAGGAGTTCACTGGGCGTCGCCGGACACACCGAGATGAAAGAGCGCAGCATTCACCTGTCGTACGCCTTCGTGACCCTGGAGGGCCAGACCATCAGTGGGCGCAAGGGCGTGACCGTGAGTGCCGACGCGGCGATGGACGAGGCGCAGAACAGAGCGCTGGGCGAGTTGTCGAAGGTCAACCCCGAACTTGCCGCGCAGGCCGGGGCCGACGAGATTGCCCGCCGCATCGGCCTGGGCGCGATCCGCTTTGCCATGCTCAAGGCCGAGCCGACGCGCAAGATCGACTTCCGCTGGGAGCAGGCGCTGGCCCTCAACGGCGATACCGCACCATATATCCAGTACGCCGCCGTCCGTGCCGCCAATATTCTCCGCAGGGGTCAGGAGGCTGGCTTTGCGGTGGACGGCACGGGGGCCGACTGGGATACGGTGCCGGACATTGACCTGGCCCTGGCCAAGCAGGTTGCCAAGCTGCCTCAAATTGTCGCCCAGAGCGTGCGCGTCCACTCGCCGCATGTGGTGGCCCAGTACGCCCTGGACCTCGCCACCTCGTTCAACGCGTGGTACAACGCCAAAGACAGGAAGGGCAAGCCCGCCACCAACGTCTTGCAGTCGGAAGAGGGCCTGCGCGAGGCCCGGCTGGCACTGGTGTCTCGCCTGCGTCAGGCCTTCGAGGAAACGCTGGACCTGATCGGCATCGAGGTTCCTGCGGCGATGTGAGGGGAACAGGGGGTGGGAACAGCAAATTCATCTGCTTGTTCCCACGCTCCCTGTTTTGCCCTACTTGGCTGCCTTCACGGTGGCGCGTTCTTCGAGCCGTTTGTAGAAGTTCACCAGCTTTTGCGCCATCTCTGGCGTAAAGCGGTTGCCGCCCAGGTGGGGGCCGCTCAGGGAGACGAACTCGCTGTTTCCCAGAGCGGCGTGCGGATACAGGCGTTCGCCGTTGGTCAGGGCCGGGACAGTGCCGTCGCTGACGCTGGCGGCCACGAACAGTGGCAGGTACGGCGCTTTGAAGGTCTGCATCAGCGGGTCCATGCTGGGCGGCGGCTCGCTCTGGGTGCCGTAGGCCACGCTGATCTCCTTGCGGCGGGTGGACGAGGCCCCCCAGGCCACCCGTAGGTCCGTCCAGGCATCAATCAGCGCCACGCCGCCCACCCGGTAGGGACTACCGGGCAGGGCGCTCCGCAGGGCCATCAGGCCGCCCATGCTCAGGCCTAGGGCGTAGGTGCGGCCATTCCAGCCAAAGCGCTTGAGGGCGGCGGCGTGGATCTGCCCCACTTCCTTCATGGCGCTGGGGCTGCCCCAGGTGGCGGGGCCGCCGTCGCCGCTAAGGAGAACAGCAAAATGTGAATCCAGCAGGGCTTCGATCAGCACCCGGAAGGTGGCGCTGTCACGCAAACGGGGCGCGCTCTGATTGCGGGGGTGAGAGACCACCACCAGCGGGCAGGGCAGGTAGGTGCAACTGTCGGGAATTCGCAGCAGGGATTCACGCCCGGTCTGGCCCAGCGGCAGCCAGTCGACCGGCTGGGGCGACGTGCCGGACTGGGGGATGTTGGGAACGGGGGTGCGCGGCGGCGTGGCGGCTCCCGCAACAGAGGGAACAGTCACGGCCAGCACCGCAATCAGGGAAAGGAACCGACTCACAACGTCCCAGACTGTAGCGCGCCGGACCTCACGGCGCACTGACATGGCGGCGCCACCGTCCTTGGGCCGCCCCCATCTGCTTTAGCGTCCGAAGATGAGCTTGCTCAGCCGGGTGTCTACCAGCAGCAGCGCCAGCAGTGCGGGCAGGATCAGGGCGGCCAGGAAGTAGCCCAGAATGGTCAGGGCGAAGCCCTGCGGGTCTCCTCCAGGGGAATGCAGGAGTTCGAGCGTCTGCAAGATGGCCGGGTGGATCAGGTAGATCTGCAGGCTGAACATCCCAATGGTCCCCAGGCCCACGCGCCACGGCCGTCTCAGGCGTTGCAGGCTGTAGGCCACCCCCAGCACGGTCAGCGCCATCAGGGTGGTGTAGGTCCAGCTTAAGGTGGAATACACCGTGGGGTTCAGGGCCTCGCCGCGCACGTAGGCAAGCGCCTGCGGGAGGTACAGCGCGTAGGCCGTCGCTGCCGCCGCGACCAGGAAAAGGCGGTACTTGCGCCACCACGCCGGGAACTCGTCGAGCCGCGCGCCCACCGCCACGCCCACCGTGATCGGCAGGATGTACCACAAGACGGTACTGGCCGGATAGGGCAGCCGCAGAAAGGAGCGGTTCAGCAGGTAGATGCCCAGCTGCAGCGCTGCACCGATCAAGATGGCCAGCACGATCGGCGGCCTGCGGCGGGCCAGCGGCAGCAGCAGCGGAATCACCAGGTAAACCTCCAGCGCCACCAGCAGGAAATACAGGTGGTAGCTGGCCTTGCCGTACTGCAGGTAGAACAGCCACTTGTCGGGATCGGTCAGGGTGTCGGGGGGGCGCTGCCCGGTCCATACGTACCACGCGATGTACAGCGCGCTCCACAGCAGGTACGGCCACGCCCCACGGGTGAGCCGCCGCCAGAAGTACCGCCCCGGCCTGAAATTCCTCAGCAGGCTGCGGGTCAGCACCACCGCCGACAGGAATACAAAGGCGGGCACGGCGAAGTGCAGCGTGCGGTTGATCAGTTGCAGCAGCAGGAAACTCAGGGTGTCGGGCACCGCGTAGCGCAGCGCCAGCCCGGAGGTGTGGTGGGCCACCACCTCCAGAATGGTGATGCCCCGGAACAGATCGATGGCGGTCAGCTTGTGCAGCGTCGGCCCCCGGCCTCCCGGCTCGGCCTCCGACGGAGGGATCAGTCCCTCGGCATCGGCGGTGGCATCAGGGTCTTCCGGCGGGCGCGGCAGGGACGGCGGCTCGGGCTCGGCGGAGGGGGGAAAACGGGTCTGGGTCATGGGACATCACGGGTCAGCTGAGCGCAGTCTAGAGGATTTGCCGGGAGCGTCGGCGTTTCCGCGGTCTCCTCCACAGCATCGGTGCCCAAAGGCTGCTCCTGGGCTGGGTGGGATCGGCCCTCAGCCGCGCCCGCGAACCTCGAAACCCGCGCCGCGCAGAATGCCGGTCGCCTGCGTCACGGCGTCGGCGGATTCCAGGCCCAGCCGCAGGGCTCCGCCTTCCTCGCGGATCGCCAGCACCTCGATGTCTTTGATATTCACCCCCGCTGCGCCCAGCGTCTGGGTCACGATGCCGATCTGGTTGGGCCTGTCCGGCACGGCCACCACCAGATCGTATTTCTGTGGCAGCAGGCTGCGGCGCACCACCGGCAGGCTGTCGCGGGTGCGTTTGCCCTCGTGCGCGGCGGCCAGCAGTTCCTCGGGTTCTTCAAGGTCCGCTTCCAGGCGGTCCAGCTGATACCTGAAGCGCCTCAGGGCCTCACGCAGCGCCGCCTTGTTCTCCACCACCATGTCGCGGCTCATGCGCGGATCGCCGCTGGCCACGCGGGTCAGGTCGCGGAAGCCCCCGGCAGCCAGCAGGCTCAGGCGCTCGTCGCGGGCCACCATGTGCGTCAGGGCCAGACTGGCCAGATACGGCAGGTGGCTGACCGTCGCCACCAGGGCGTCGTGTGCGTCGGGTGGCATGACCACCGGGGCCGCCCCCAGCCCTTCCACCAGTGTGCGGGCGCGGCTGAGGGCGGTCAGTGGGGTCTGGTCGGTGGGGGTCAGGACCCACACGGCGTTTTCCAGCAGCGCGGCGTTGGCGTGCGTAACTCCGCCGCGCTCGCTGCCCGCCATCGGATGGCCGGCCACGAAGTTGCGGACCATGAGCCGCTCCATCTCGGCGGCGATGCCGCCCTTGACACTGCCCACGTCGGTCACGAGCGCTGCCGGATTCAGAAAGGGGGCCAGTTCGTTCGCCAGCGGAAGCAGGGCGCGCATCGGGGCGGCCAGAACCACCAGATCGGCGTCGCGCAGCCACTCGCCCGCCGTGGGGCGCACCTCGTCCACCAGCCCCAGGGCCTCGGCCTCACGCAGCACGTCCACGCTGGCGTCCAGGCCGATCACGCGTCGGGCCAGGAAGCGCTGGCGCAGGCCACCGGCCACGCTGCCGCCAATCAGGCCCACCCCGGCCACCACCGCCGTCCCGAACAGCGGTGTGGGGGTCACGGGCAGGGGGGACAGGTCCGTCTCAGACATGACCGGGAGGCTAGCACGATGGGGGAGAGCCGGAATTGAAACGTGCAGCCGTCTTTCCTGGGGGTTGTGGGGTGAAGGGCCAGGCTTTTTTCTGAATGGGGATTACGTGTCACGAGAATCGCCTGAACTCTCCAAGGCCCAATCTCAACTGCAACTTTCAGCGCACGCGCCGCGCAGGGTCTGCCTCTATGCTTCCCACATGAGTGCCGCGCCTTCTCCCCCCATTATCGAAACGCACGAACTCCGCAAGGTCTACAAGAAGCGCGCGGTGGTGGACGGCCTGAACCTGCGCGTGCTGCCCGGCGAGGTCTTTGGGTTCCTGGGGCCGAACGGCGCGGGCAAGAGCACCACCGTCAAGATGCTGCTGGGGCTGGTGCTGCCCACCGGCGGCACCGTGCGCGTGCTGGGGGGCTCTCCGGCCGATCCCGCCGTGCGCGCCCGTCTGGGCTTCCTGCCCGAGCAGTTCCGTTTTCAGACGTGGATGACCGGGGAGGAGTTTCTGCATTTTCACGGACGGCTGGCGGGAATCAGGGCCGGCGAACTGCGTGCCCGCATCCCGCAGGTGCTGAAGACCGTGGGCCTGGCCGGGCGCGGTGGCGAGTCGCTGGGCGGCTACAGCAAGGGCATGCTGCAGCGTTGTGGGCTGGCGGGAGCGATCCTGGCGCGGCCCGAACTGGTCTTTCTGGACGAGCCGACGAGCGCCCTCGATCCGATTGGCCGGGTGGAAGTCCGCGAGATCATCGAGGGTTTGCGGGCCCAGGGCGTGGCGGTGTTCCTCAACTCCCACCTGCTTTCAGAAGTCGAACAGGTCTGTGACCGGGTGGCCTTCGTCAAGGAGGGGCGCGTCCTGCAGCAGGGCAGCATGCAGGAACTGATGGGCGGCGTGATTCCAGTAGGGATCCGGGTGGACGCGCTGCGCCCCGGTCTTCTTGACGCGCTGGCCCGGCTGGGCGAGGTCCGGCACACCGACACCCAGACCCCCGGACGCACCGAGATCGAGTTGTGGCTGCCGGACGCGGACGCGGTGCCTGCCGTCGCCGACGCCATCCACGCCAGCGGCGCCCGGCTGCACGCCCTGACCCCACGCCGCCCGGATCTGGAAACGATGTTCCTGGAACTGATCGAGGACCGTCCCGCTGGCACGTCTGCTCCATCGGAGGCCGTCCGTGCATAACGCTCTCCTGATCGCCGAACTGTCCCTGCGCGAGGCGATTCGCAAACGCCTGGTCAGCGTGCTGATTGTCCTGAGCCTTCTCTTTCTCGGATTCTACCTGTACGGCATCTACCGCCTGGAGCTCAACCTGAACGAGCGGGCCGTGGACGCCGGGCTGGACGGACGCAGCGCGACGGGCCTGTCGAACGTTCCGGTGATGTATGCGGCGATGTTCGGCATGTATCTGGTGTATTTCCTGGGCGCGCTGATGTCGGTGCTGTCCACCGTGGGCGCGGTCAGCGGCGACATTGAGAACGGCGTGATGCAGAGCGTGATCGCCCGCCCGATCAGCCGGGCGCAGCTGGTGCTGGGACGCTGGATGGGCTTCACGGTGGTCAATGTAGTGTACGTGGCCTTGCTGGGGCTCGCGCTGCTCGCGGGCGTGTACGCCATCACCGGCTACCTGCCTCCTTCGCCCGCCCCCGCACTGGGCCTGATTCTGCTGGCCGTCACCCTGCTGACCGCCCTGACCGTGCTGGGGAGCACGCTGTTTACCACTCTGGCCAACGGCATCGGCGTGTTTGTGCTGTACGGCGCGGGCTTCACGGGGGGCATCCTGAACGCCATCGGCACCTTTGCCGACAGTCCCACGCTGGCCACGCTGGGCCGTGCCGCCAATATCGTGATGCCCACCAACGCACTGTGGCTGGGGTCCAGCTACCTGCTGCAACCCCCCGTGCTGCTGGAGATCAGCAAGGCTGCGCGCGGGGCCAACCCGTTCTTCGGCTCGGACCCGATCCCGGTGGCGCTGGTCCTGTGGGCCGCCGCGCTGGCTGCCCTGGCGGTGAGTGCGGCAATGTGGCGCTTCAGTCGGCGGGATCTGTAGCGGTACAGGGCTTCTATTCCCGTTTCTTTCCGGTCCAGACCGTAGCAGGAAAAAGCCCCCTTCACTGGAAAGGGGACTGGAGGGTTCTGCAGGTCAGTCTGAGGCTTCCGGTTTGCCCGAAGCCTGGACCCGCTCCAACGTAAGCCCTGAGGTGGGGACGCCCTCGCTCAGTTCGTCGGCACGCTCGGCCAGTTGCTGGCGGCGGCGGGCCAACTGCCCGTGCTTGGGCGCGAAGACGAAGGCCAACAGGAAGAGGAGGCTCTGCACCAGCACGATGCACGCGCCCGTCGCGCCGTCCAGGAAGTAGCTGCCGTAGGTGCCGATGACGGCGGAGCCGACACCGCAAGCCACGGCGATCCACATCATCCTGGAGAACCGGTCGGTCAGCAGGTAGGCGGTGGCCCCCGGCGTAATCAGCATGGCGACCACCAGAATCACCCCCACGGTTTGCAGCGCGGTCACGATGGTCAGGGCCAGCATGGTCAGCAGCACGTAGTTCAGCACGCCGGTGTTCAGGCCAATCGAGCGGGCGTGGGTGGGGTCGAAGACGTACAGCAGCAGATCTTTGCGCAGAAGCAAGGTCACGATCAGCGCGATTGCCCCGGCGATCACCGTCTGCCACAGTTCCGAGTCGCCTATGCCCAGTACGTCCCCGAAGAGGATGTGACTCAAATGGACGTCGCTGGAAATCTTGGAGATCATCACCAGACCCAGCGAGAACAGCGCCGTGAAGACCACCCCGATCACGGTGTCCTCCTTGACCCGGGAGCGCGACTGGATAAAACCGATGGCACTCACGGTCAGCAGCCCGAAGACGAACGCCCCGATCACGAAGGGCAGCCCCAGGAGGTACGAAATGATGACGCCGGGCAGCACCGCATGTGATACAGCGTCGCCCATCAGTGACCAGCCCTTGAGGATCACGAAGCACGACAGCACCGCGCAGACCGTGCCCACTAGGGCGCTGACCAGCAGGGCACGGGTCATGAAGTCGTATTGCAGCGGGGCCAGCAAGAATTCCAGGGTCATGGGCGGTCCTCCTGATGGGTGGTGCGGGGAGCGTGCAGCGGTGAGCGCCCGCCGAAGGTATGGGCCAGATTCTCGGCGGTCAGCACCTGCCCGGTGGGGCCGTAGAGCAACACGGTGCGCTCAGCGATCAGAGCCACCTCGTCGCAGAACGTTTCCAGTGTCCCCAGATCGTGCGTACTGACCAACATGGAGCGGCCCTCGCGGCGCAACTCGCCCATCAGCGCGATGATCGCCTCGCTGGTGCCCACGTCCACGCCGCCAAAGGGTTCGTCCAGCAGCAGCAGCCGGCCCTCCTGCGCCAATGCGCGGGCCAGGAAGGCACGTTTGCGCTGCCCACCGCTGAGTTCCCCGATCTGCCGTCCGGCGAGCGCACGCATGCCCACGCGCTCCAGGCTCTCATCCACCAGCGTCTCGTCGGCGGCGCTCGGGCGACGCAGCCAACCCATCTTGCCCTGGCGGCCCATCATGACCACCTCGCGCACGCTGACCGGGAAGTTCCAGTCCACGTCCTCGCTCTGGGGGACGTAGGCGATCAGACCAGCCTTCTGGGCCCGGATCACGGGTTGCCCGAAGACCTGAACGCTCCCGCGCAGGGGCGGCAGAAAACCCATCACGGTCTTGAACAGCGTGCTCTTGCCCGCGCCGTTCATGCCCACCAGGCCACAGACACTGCCACTCCCCACCTTCAGGCTGGCCTGCCGCAGGGAGAGCCGTCCGCCGCCGTAGGCCACGCTGACATTGTCGACGTCCAGTGCAATCATTTCTGGCCTCCCAGTCCCTTCAGGATGGTGTCGGTGTCCTTCTGCAGCAGGGTCAGGTAGGTCGGAACCGGTCCCCTGGCGTCGGTCAGTGAGTCCACGTACAGCACGCCGCCAAATTTGGCCCCGGCCTCCTTCGCCACCTGCTCCATGCCGCGCGTCGGCACGGTGCTCTCGCAGAACACGGCGGGAATTTTCTCGGCGCGCACCACGTCGATGACGGCCTTGATCTGCCTGGGTGTGCCCTGGCCCTCCTCGGCGTTGACGGGCCACAGGTAATGCTCGGACAGGCCATAGTCGCGCGTCAGGTAGGAAAAGGCCCCCTCGCAGGTCACCAGCGCCCGCTGATTCCTGGGCAGGCTGGCCAGCTGCTTGCTGAGCTTGGCATCTAGAGCGCGAATCTGATCGCTGTATTGCCTGGCGTTGGCGTTGAAGATCTTGGCGCCGGCAGGATCGAGCTTCACGAACGCCTTGCGGATATTTTCCACGTAGACCAGGGCGTTTTTCGGCGACATCCACGCGTGTGGGTTGGCCTTGCCCTTGTAGGCATCCGAACGGATGCTGACTGGCTTGATGCCGTCGGTCAGGGTCACGCTGGGCACCTTGCCGAGCTGACGGGTGAATTTCTCGAACCACAGTTCCAGGCCCAGCCCATTGTTCAGGATCAGGCTGGCCCCGCGCGCGTTCACCAGATCGCTTGGAGTGAACTGGTAGCCGTGGATTTCCGCGCCGGGCTTGGTGATGGAAACAACGTTCAGACGGTCGCCCGCCACGTTTTGCGCCATGTCGGCCAGGATGGTAAAGGTGGTCAGAACGGTTTTCTTCTCGCCGCTCTGGGCTGCCTGAGCAACATCTCCAACTGCAAACAGACAAGCCATCAACAGGATTCTAGGAGAGGAGATCATGTGTTTTAGGTTAGGCTAAAAATATTAGCGCGTCAAGGGATTGAATGGACGCTGGCAGGCAGAGTCCAGTACGTGGTTGTCTGGGTCGCAGATTTAGTTTCGCTGTTTCAGGCGGCGGCCCAGGTGGTGCAGGTCTTCCAATCCCCCGGCGGGCAGCAGAGCGTCCAGGTGCGGGAGGGCTGCCTGGATGGCCCGCTGCACCGGCTGATACCCCGGCAGCGCGGCCAGCGGGGAGAGCCACACCATGCGGCCTGCCCGTGCCTTCAGGTCACGCAGCGCGCGTTCGAGCACCGCAGGCTCACCGGTGTCCAGGCCGTCGCTTAGAATGATCACCACCGTGTCGCGGGTCACCCGTTCACGCTCCTGACGGGCCAGTTGTAGGAGATTCTCGCCGATACGGGTGCCGCCACCCCAGGCCTCTCCAAGATCCGGGAGGGCCAGCGCCTGACCGGGATGGGCCTGACGCAGATACGGGGTCAGGCGGCGCAGTCCGGTAGAGAAGACGTAGACCTCCACCCGGCGCGTTCGCAGCGACAGGGCCTGGGCGAAACGCAGCAGCAAGGTGGCGTCGCGGCCCATGCTGCGGCTGCCATCCAGCACCAGCAGAAAATGCGGCGCGCGGCGCGGGCGGCCCAGCCAGCGCAGCAGCGCCGGATCGCCTGCGGTGCGGGCGGCGGCCCGCAGGGTGCGGCGGGCGTCCAGCTTCGGCCCCCGCGCCAGCGACTTCAGGCGTCTAGACCGTCCCAGCTCCACCGCCCGGATCAGTGCGGCAGCGGCCCGCAGCAGCTCGCGCAGCTCGCCGTTCTCAGAGCGGACCTCGCCCCCCACCCCCGCGTTCGGGCTCAGGCGCGTCTGCAGGGTTTGAAAGTCGTCCCCTAGGTCATCCGGGTCCTCTTTCGCCTCACCCTGGGGCTGGGCCTGCACCGTCGTGAGTTCCGGTTCCTCACCGGGTCCGGGTGGAGTCGAGGCCGGAGCCTGTTCCTCACCCTCCTGCGGCTTGCTGGGCGCGGTTTCGGTTTCCTGTTCCGTACCAGGGGCGTCGGTTTCGGGCAGCAGGGGCGGCAGCTCGGGCGGGGTTGGACGGTCCTCGGCGCGGAAGAAGGTGTTGAACTCGTGGTCGAAGATGCGTGCCTGTTCCGGGCGGGCGATCAGCACGGCGCGCAGGGCGTCGCGGAGTTGCCTCTTGCTGAGCACGTCCACCACCGCGGCGGCCCGCAGCGCGTCACTCGCCTCGCCCGCTCCCACCAGAAAGCCGTGGCGGGTTCGCAGTCGCGCCACGAAAGCGGTGATCTGCGCTGAGAGTTCGGCCGGGATGCTGCCCGTCACCCCGCTTCCGCCCGGCCCGCCACCCCCCGCAGCGTCGGCGCGGCCAGCAACTGGTCCTCGCGCAGCTTCAGCACCGCCCCCAGCGTGGCCTCGATGCTGGCGGCGTCCAGATGGTCCCGGTGCAGGGTGAGCAGCGCCGCCGCCCAGTCCAGCGTCTCGGCCACGCCCGGCGGTTTGCCCAGTGGCAGTTGACGCAGGGCGTGAACGGCGTCGGTGACCTGCCGGGCCAGCACTGCGTCGATGCCGGGCAGCCGCGCCTGCACGATCTCCAGTTCCTGCCGCGCGGTGGGGTATTCCACCCAGTGGTACAGGCAGCGGCGGCGCAGCGCGTCGCTCAGCTCGCGTGAGCGGTTGCTGGTCAGGATCGTGTGCGGACGCGTGCGGGCCGTGATGGTCCCCAGTTCCGGCACCGTGATCTGCCACTCGGCCAGCAGTTCCAGCAAGAAGGCCTCGAAGGCGTCGTCGGCGCGGTCAATCTCGTCGATCAGCAGCACCGGGGCCACGTCCTGCTGAATGGCCTGCAGGAGCGGGCGGGCCATTAAAAACCGTTCGCCGTACAGTTCGGCGTCGTCCACCCGGCCCCCACTGATCTCTGCTGAGCGCAGGTACAGCAACTGGCGGGCATAGTTCCACTCGTACAGCGCGGCCTGTGCGTCCAGCCCCTCGTAGCACTGCAGGCGGATCAGGCGGGTCCCCAGGGCCGAAGCCAGCGTCTTGGCCGCCTCAGTCTTGCCCACGCCTGCCGGGCCTTCGAGCAGCAGCGGCTTTTGCAGCGCCGGAACAAGGCGCAGCGCCGTGGCTAGCGCTTCCCCGGCCACGTAGCCCTGCGCCCGGAAGGCGGTCTGAAGGGCGGCGGGGTCCGTCAGATCGGCGGCGGACGTCACGCGTTGCCGCCGGGCAGGGGAGGCACGGGCCGAACATGGATGAACATGGCCCAGTATCGCCCATACCGCCCGTTCCGTTCTGTTTGAAAAGCGGTCCTTAAGGTGGGCCGGGTCAGGGCTGACGCCTGCCATCCAAAGCCCCAAAGCGCCGCCCATGACCAGAGTCGGGCGGCGCTTTGGGGGCGGGGACTTGAAGGTCTGGTGCCTACTTCACCAGTTCGATGCCGGCCAGTTCATCCACGGGCAGGCCCCACTTGTTCATCGCGTCGATAAACGGATCGGGATCGAATTCCTCGACGTTGTACACGCCCGCCTTCTTCCACACGCCCTGCAACATCAGCATCGCGCCGATCATGGCCGGGACGCCGGTGGTGTAGCTCACGCCCTGCGCCTGCACCTCCCGGTACGTCTGGGCATGATCGGTAACGTTGTAGACGAAGTGCACCCGCTCCTCGCCGTCCTTGCCGATCCCCTTGGCCTGCACGCCGATGCAGGTCTGCCCGGTGTAGTTGGCGGCCAGCGATTCGGGGGCGGGCAGCACGGCCTTCAGGAACTCGATGGGGGCGATCTGCTGGCCCTTGAAGTCAATCGGCTCGATGGACGTCATGCCGATGCCTTCCAGGACGTTCAGGTGCTTGATGTACGCCTCGCCAAAGGTCATCCAGAAGCGGGCGCGCTTGATGGTGGGGAAGTTGATCACCAGGGATTCGAGTTCTTCGTGGTACAGCACGAAGCTCTTGCGGGTGGCGACCTTGGGGTAGTAGATGTCCTGACTGATCTCCAGCGGGCTGGTTTCGATCCACTGCCCGTCTTCCCAGTAGCGCCCGTTGGCCGTGATCTCGCGGATGTTGATTTCCGGGTTGAAGTTGGTGGCGAAGGCCTTGCCGTGGTTGCCGTTGTTGCAGTCGATGATGTCCAGGTAGTGGATTTCTTGGAAGTGGTGCTTGGCGTGGTGCGCCGTGAACACCTGCGTCGCGCCGGGATCGAAGCCGCAGCCCAGCAGCGCCATCAGGCCCGCCTGCTCGAAGCGCTCGCGGTAGGCCCATTGCCACGAATACTCGAACTTCGCCACATCCTTGGGCTCGTAGTTGGCGGTGTCCAGGTAATGCACGCCGGTCTCCAGGCAGGCGTCCATGATGGTCAGGTCCTGGTACGGCAGCGCCACGTTGATGACCATCTCCGGGCCAAAATCGCGGATGACCTTCACCAGTTCCGGCACATTGTCAGCGTCCACGGTGGCCGTGCTGAACTTCGTCTTGCTGTTCGGCAGGTGCTCGTGAATCTCAGCCACGATAGCGTCGGCCTTGCGGACCGTGCGGGTGGCGATCAGCACCTCCGTGAAAACGGTGTCGTTCTGCGCGCACTTCTTGGCGACGACGTTCGCCACGCCGCCCGCTCCGATGATGATGACCTTGCTCATGGCGCAGAGTGTAGCGCGGCGGCAGTTTGGAGGGCTGAGCGGGATAGGCTGGACACCAGATGAGCAAGCGTGCCCGCCCCAAAAAACAACCTGCTGCACCAACCGTCGCTCGCCCCGAACTGCGTGAGGTCACCCCCGCACAGCGCAGCCGCTCTCTGCGGACCTTCTTCTGGATTCTGCTGGCCTTCGTGGTGGGCATCGGTGTGATCGTCGCCACGCTGGCGGTGCAGGGTCGCGCCGCTCGCGATTACGGCACTCAGGTCCTGCAGGCGGTGCGGGCCACCAACCCCGCCGAGAACGCCTCTTACAGCCTGAAATGCATCACGGCGTTGCCGCAGCCCCTGCCGCGCGGCATTCTGGACTGCGACGTGACGGTGGACCGAGGCAAGGTGAGCGTGGTCCTGCAGGCCGAGGGCGACAGGCAGTACCGACTGGGCCAGTAAATCAGACCTCGGCGGCGCAAGCGGCTCAGGTCTTCCCCCGGCGCACTTGGCCTTCCCGCCACAGTTGAACGCCCGTCAACACCAGCGCCTGCACGGGCAGCGAGCGGGTGTACAGGCGGGGCTGATTTGCCAGCAGGCACAGGCCCAGAAAGGCCAGTTGTGTGGTCAGGCCCAGATTGGCCGCCACAGCCGTGATGGGCAGCGGCGTGTATGCGCGGCGTTCTTCAGGGGTCGGCGCGTCCCCTGTGCTGGCGCCGAGTCGGGTCTCGAACCAGCCGCCCAGCAGCTGTTCCTGGGGCGAGAAGTAGGCGGCATACACCGCCTTCAGGGTCGCCAGTACCTGCGGATGGTCATTCGACTGCGCCGCCGTGTCCCGGAACACCTCGCCCCGTGCCGTTCGGTGGTCCCGTTCCCACAGAAAATCGGTGGTCAGGATCAGGCTCTGAAGCACCGTCAGGGGGATTCCGGCCCAGCCGGCCAGGGCCACGTTCAGCGACAGATCGACCACCAGGTCCATCTCGGTGTCCAGATAGCGGCCCGTCTCGGTGGTCCGTCCGGTGGCGCGGGCCAGCTGGCCGTCCAGATTGTCCAGCACGGTCTTGACCTGCAACAGCAGCGCGGGCGTCAGCCGGGACCGCCACCATGGACCGCCGCGCCGGATCAGCCAGGCTGCGTAGACGCCCAGAACCGTGTGGAACAGCACCACATGGGCCGGATTCACGTCAAGGCGGGCCAGCGGGTCCACCAGCGTTTGCGCCAGAGGGCGGTAGACGTGCTCATTCAGCAGTTCGTCGGCCGGACGCTTCTTGCGCGTCTGGGCGAGGCTGAAGTGCGGTCTGTTCTCGTCTATCGCCGCCCCCCGTACTTGGGCGGTCCCTTCTTGACCCCGGCGTATCGATTCCGTTCCTTGCGGCGCTGGGCGCTGCTCAGGCTTGATCCGCCTTTCCCCGGCGCGCTGGGCGCAGTTGCCCGACGCGGCGCGAAGGAGTCCACTAGCAGGAAGCGGGCCATCGGCACGTACAGGATCAGGATGAAGATCAGGCTGCCCCACCAAGTGTTCAGGTACGGGCGTAGCGGCGTCAGCGCCAGCAGGCTGCTGATCAGCGTGGCCACGGTGGCGAACAGCACCACCCGGATGACCAGCTTGAGCATCTTGTTCCAGGTGAAGCCTGGATCGGGATCGGGGGTGGTCAGCCAGCGCCAGAGGTTCATGGGGTCTCCTGGGTCGGAAGCGCGCCGGGATTGACCCGGGCCGCGAACGCTTCCAGGCCGCCGAACTGGGTCTGCTGGGCTTGCAAGTCCAGCCGCAGCGTGGGCAGGTGCATCTTCGCGGCAATACGGTCGAGCGCCGCCGCCGTCGCGCCGTCACCTGCGGGGGCGGCCAGCACAACGCCGCGCACCGCGCTCTTGCCCGACAGCAGCGAGGCCGCACCGAACAGCTCGCGCTCACCCGCCGGAACCTTCGCGGCGTTCTCCATGCGTTCGGCCCGCCGCATGACGTCTCCCTGCGGTAGGTCGGGCGAGAGGACGCCGTACAGGCCCGCTGCCTCCAGCGCAGGGCGCAGGCCGCCCGACAGTACGTCTTCGGCCAGCAGGGCGCGTGGGCCGACCACTGCCACCGTGGCCAGTCCGGCACGCCCCAGCGCAGGCAGGCTGACGCGGGGTTCGGCGGCCAGGGGCCGCACTTTCGCCAGTGCCCCGCGCACTGCGCCCCCATTGTGCGAGACGCGCAGCCCCACCTCCGCCGCGACAGCCTCCAGATCGGGGCCGCCACTGCCGGGACTGTGCTGATCCGGTACGGCAATCAGCGTGGGCAGGCCGCTGATGCGCCGGGGCAGCAACTCGGTCAGCGCCTCGCTCCAGGCGTCGCCGGACACGGCGGGCCACTGCGGGATCAGCACGGCGTCCACTGCGTCCAGCGTCAGGATGCGGCCCAGGGCCAGCTGCACCGTGGTCGGCTCGTCCGGCAGGCTCTGCTGGCCCAGCGCCAGCGCCTCCCTATCGCTTAGCGCAGGTGACACCGTCTGCACGTCCAGTTCTTTCAGGTACGCCGCCCAGTACGCCCGGAGGCGTGAGGCGGGTGAATTTAACAGGCCAACTCTCATTGCCCGCAGTCTACGCGGCGCGGGCGGTGGGGGCGCCGCACGCCCCACTCTTGGCCGCCGCCTGTGGCCCGGGAGGCTGGGGTTGCAACCACTGGCGCTTCAGCTCTCCGCTCCGGCATCCGGCTCGATCTTGCCCTCTGCCTTGGCCCCGGTCACTTCCTCGGCGCGCTTGACGTCCTCTTCCTCAATGTGGCGCTGCTCGTCGTCGTGCTCGAAGAGTTCGCGGCGGGCACGCAATTTCGCCTCGGGTTGTTGCAGATCACTTCCCTGACCGTGATGTACCCGCTGGAAGAAGACCAGCGCCCCGCCCGCCAGCGCGAAGGCCCCGGCGAAGTACAGCGTTTCTTCCGGCTTTTCCCAGCGCACGAAATGTTCCAGAAAGGTAACGCCCAGAATCACCACGATCACCGAGATGATCTTCTGTTCCAGATCTGCCAGGCTTTCGACCCCCAGCGCACTGGTCAGGTTCAGCGGTGAGATGAACAGCGAGTACAGCCCCACTCCGATCAGGTAGAACACCACTGCCTTGAGCATGGTCGACACGATCTCCAGGAATTCCACCGCTAGGCTGCCGCGCTGGCTCTGGATGCCGTTGGTAAAGGTGTCCTGCCACGAGCCGTACAGCGTGGAGAGCGCCAGGACGGTCCCCTGCAGAAAGAGGCTGAACGAGACCAGCAACACCGCTACAACGGCGATCAACACCACGAAGCGCGTGCGTCCGATGGCGGCGGAAAACCAGTCGGCGTGACGCTGGGAGCGCTGCTGTCTGGTGTTGCGTGTGGCCGCGCGCGGCTCTTTTTGTCGGGTGGTCACCCTTTAATGATGCCCCGTGCGGCACGCCGCAACTGCATGATCTATCCTGCGCCCCGTGCCCGCCGATGCTCACGAAACCTTGATCCTGCCACCCCCGCTGCGCCGGGTGCTGCCGGCCGCCCGCTGGGAGCGCGTCACGAGGGGCGAAAGTGGGGCTGGCGTATGGAGATCGCAGCGCTTCGTGGTCAAGGTACAGGGGCGCGGCAACCTGCAGTTTCCCAGCAGTCTGCAACAGGAACGCGAACGCCTGCGCTATTTCACCGGACGCGTTCCCGTGCCGCGCGTGGTGGCCTACGAGGTAGAGGGGGGGCTCGAGTACCTCGCCATGACCCGCGTGCCCGGCCTGGACGCCGCACACCCCGACGTGCTGTTTCACCCCGACCGGCTGGTGAGCCTGCTGGCCCGCGCCCTGCGCGAGTTGCATGCGCTACCGCTGCGCGAATGCCCCTTCAACATGTCGCTCCCCGTGGCCCTGGCCCGCGCCCGCGAGCGGGTGGCGGCGGGCGTGGTGGACGAGTCGGATTTCGACGATGAGCGTCAGGGCCGCACGGCAGTCAGTGTGTTCAATGAGCTGGCCCGCACCCGCCCCGCACAGGAGGATCTGGTGGTGGCGCACGGCGACGCCTGCCTGCCCAACTTCATCGTGAACGGCGAATTCATCGACGGCCTGATCGACGTGGGCCGCGCCGGAATCGCGGACAGACACGCCGACTTGGCCCTGACCCACCGCAGCCTGGGCCGCAACCTGAATCCCGAGTACGCTGAGCAGTTCCTCGACCTGTACGGGCGCGACGTCGTCGATCCGCAGAAGCTGGCGTATTACCGTCTGCTGGACGAACTGTTCTAGAACCGCGGCCGTGGCGTTTTCTGCGCCGCCTGACCCTGCCTTCACGTTAAACTCCCCCATGCGACTCCAGAGTTTCGGCGCGGCCTGTACGGTGACGGGCAGCATGCACCTGCTGACGCTGGACGGTGGGCGGCGCCTGCTGATCGACTGCGGGCTGTTCCAGGGCGGCGAGGCGCTGGAAGCCCGCAACCATGAACCGTATGGTTTTGACCCGGCGGATCTGGACGCAGTGATCCTGACCCACGCCCATCTGGACCACGTGGGCCGCCTGCCCCTGCTGGTGAACCGGGGCTACCGGGGACCGGTGTACTGCACGCCGCCCACCGCCGCGCTGGCCGAGACCGTGCTGCTGGACTCGGCCCGCCTGCAGGTGGAGGGGTACCGCCAGGAACTGCGCCGCGCCCGCCGTCAGGCCCGCGAACACGAGGTGCTGCCTCCCCTGTACGACGAGGAGGACGTTCACCGCACCCTGGCCCTGCTGCGCCCGGTGCTGGCCTTCGGGCAGAGATCAGAAGTGGCGGGCCTGCGCGTGACCCCCGGGCGGGCCGGGCACATTCTGGGGAGCGCCTACCTTCTGCTGGAGTGCAGTGACGGACGCCTGATCATGAGCGGCGATCTGGGCAACCGCGAGAGTGGGCTGCAACCCGACTTCACGGCCCCGCCGCAGGCCGACGCGGTGGTTCTCGAGACCACCTACGCCAACCGCCGTCACCGCGCCTGGCCCGAGACGCTGGCCGAGTTTCGCGACGCTCTGCGCCAGAGCGTGCGGGCCAACGGCAAGATTCTGATTCCCAGCTTCGCCATCGAGCGCTCGCAGACCATCCTCCATACCCTCAAGAACCTGATGGATTCAGGGGAAGTGCCGCGCATTCCGGTGTTTCTGGACTCCCCGATGGCGGCCCGCGCCACCCGCGCGTATTTCGAGTTCGGCGGCGAACTGATCCCCGAAGTGCGGGACGCCCTGCACTCCGGCGGGGATCCCTTCGCCCCCAGCACGCTGCACGAGGTCCTGACCGGCGACGAGTCGCAGCGTCTGAACAGGTACGACGGGCCAGCGATCATTCTGGCGGGGAACGGCATGATGACCGGCGGACGCATCCAGCATCACCTGCGCCACCACCTGTGGAAGCCCGGGACCAGCCTGATCATCGTGTCCTATCAGTCGCCGCTGAGCTTGGGCGGGCAGATCGTCGCCGGAGCGGAGACCGTGGAAATCATGGGCGAGGACATCGCTGTGCGGGCGCAGATTCACACCATCGGCGGCTTCTCGGCCCACGCCGATCAGGACGATCTGCTGGCCTTTCTGGAAACCACCGGAAGCCCCCACGTCTGGCTGGTTCACGGTGAGGTACCAGTAATGGACGCCTTCGTCCCTGAACTCGCCTCCCGTGGCCTGAAGGGTGACATCGTGCCGGACCGGCAGGAGGTGAACCTGCTGGGCGGCGGCTTCGGCAGGGGGGCACGTCCGGGCCTGGCCTTGGAAGTGCCCCACGCCGGGGTGCGGGAAGAGGCCGGCGAGTAAAAAAGTTTCATGTGGCCCCGCTATGCTGGGCAGCGATGAAGCGCGCCCTCCTTCCCCTCCTTCTGCTGACCCTGACTGCCTGCAACAAGAGCAACGATCTTGAGGGCCTCCAGACCTTTACCTACGCGGGCGGGGATCACCGCAGCGGCTCGCTGGTCTACGCCGAGAACCCGCCGGCCGGTGGAGCGCACAACCCGCTGTGGCAGAACTGCGGCGTCTACGATCAGCCCCTGTACAAGGAGTACGCCGTTCACAGCCTGGAACACGGCGCGGTCTGGATCACCTATCGCCCGGATCTGGATGCGGCGGGGGTGGCGCAGCTCAAAACGTTGGTGGAGGGCCGCCCCTACACGCTGCTCAGTCCCTACGAGGGGATGGATACCCCGGTTGCTGCAAGTGCCTGGGGCGCGCAGATCAAGGTGGAGAATCCGGACGACGCCCGCCTGAAGGCCTTTCTGGACAAGTACGAGCAGGGGCCCACCGCTCCCGAACGCGGCGCGGCGTGCACGGGCGGCTACAGCGGCGTCCGGTAGAGGAGGGCCAGTCTTCTCCAGTGGGACGGGCCTTCTCCTGGCCCCACTTTTTCTTCGCGCTCTGCCGTATACTCCCCGCTGACGGGCGTGGGGGAAGCCGGTGACTGTCCGCCTGAGATCGGTTCTCAGGCGACACATTCCGGCACTGTCGCGCAACGGTAATTCCGCCTCCTGTTTCCTTGGGGGTGCCGAAGAGTCCGAACACCTGCCCCGTCCGCGTTCTCACCATAGGGAGCGCGTGGCTGACCTCCCGCGGAAAGGAGGGAACGCCCGTGCCGGGCCCTACTCAACTGGCCCACGGTACCGGACGATTCTCTTTTCCGCCCCAGATTCTGGGGCGGTTTTTCTGTGCGTGGGGCCGGCGAGGAGACACCATGAAAGCATTCCTGACCCTCTCTTTGGCGCTTGCCAGTCTGGCCGGGGCCACCACTTACCCGCTGACCCTCACCGACGACCTGAACCGCAAGGTGACCCTCAAGGCCGAGCCACAGCGCATCGTGAGCATGCTGCCCAGCGACAGTGAGACGCTGTGCGCGATTGGTGCGTGCGACAAGCTGGTGGGTGTCGACGATTACAGCGACTACCCACAGAAAGTGACCACCCTGCCGAAAATGGGCGGTCTGTACGACCCCAAGATCGAGGCCATTGTGGCGCAGAAACCTGATCTGGTGCTGGTCAGCAAGTACGGCAAGATCGTGGAACCGCTGACCCAGGCTGGCATCACCGTGATCGTGGTGAACCCTGAAACCTACGAGGAAGTCTTTTCCAAGACGCTGGTGCTGGGCAAGATCGTCAACCGCGAGGCGCAGGCCAGGACTCTGGTGACGGGGATGCGCCGCGACATCGCCAGAATCGAGATTCTGACCAAGAATGCCGTCAGGAAGCCCACCGCCTACTTCGAGGTGGACCCCACGCCCTACAGCATCGGCCCCAATTCCTTCATGGGTGTGCTGTTGACCAAGGCGGGCGCGCGCAACATCATTCCCGCCAGCATGGGCGACTTTCCCAAGGTGGACCCGGAATTCATCGTGGGGGCCAACCCGCAGATCATTCTGGGCGTGGACGCCAAGACGGCGGCGGCCCGCCCCGGCTGGAGCAGCATGACGGCCCTCAAGTCCGGCAAGGTTATGGCGCTGCCCAAGGGGCTGGACACCATCTTTTCCCGTCCTGGCCCACGCATGCCGCAGGCCCTGGCGCAGCTGGCCAGGATCATCCACCCGGAACTGTTCAAGTAGGGGGTGGCTTGACCGTCTGTCCTGCTGAAGATGGAGCGCGGGGAGGTGCCGCCAGATGAACAGCGATCCGCCGCAGGAAGCGCCGCTCCCGGAGAGGCTGCGGTCCACCGGCCCAGTATCGGTCCCGATTTCCAGACCGCGCCAGGTCTGGCCGCGCACCCTGCTGCTGTTGGCACTGCTTCTCTCGGCCATCGTGCTGGGGACCGGATTGGGCAGCGTAAATATCCCGCCGGGCGAGGTCCTGGGGGCGCTGTGGCGCGGCCTTGCCAGCCAGTTCAATGGGGCGGAACTGGTCAGCAACGACGTGATCGTGTGGCAGATCCGCTTGCCGCGCGTGATGATGGGCGTGCTGGTGGGGGCCAGCCTGTCGGTGTGCGGGGGCGCGTTCCAGGGCGTGTTCCGCAACCCGCTGGCCGACCCGTACCTGCTGGGCGTGGCGAGCGGCTCGGCGCTGGGGGCAACCCTGGCCATCGTGCTGGAGTGGCCGCGCGCCCTGATTCCAGTGTCGGCGCTCGTTGTGGCGCTGCTTGCCGTGGCCGCCACGCTCTCGCTGGCGCGTGAGGGCCGCCGCTTTCCGCCCACCCGTTTGATCCTGGCCGGGGTGGTGGTGGGCAGCGTCCTGAGTGCGGGCACCACTGCCCTGATCCTGCGCGGTGAGGACCGCGCCCGGCAGGTGCTGGCCTACACCCTGGGAGATCTGGGCTTCAGCGGCTGGCGTGACGTGCTGACCGTGTTGCCCTACGCGGCGCTGGGCTGCGGCGCGTTGCTGCTGCTGGCCCGCGCGCTGGACACCCTGCAACTGGGCGACCTGACCGCCCGCTCGCTGGGCGTGCCAGTGGAGCGCCTGCGCCTTATTGTGGTGATCGCTGCCAGCGTTGCCACGGCGGGGGCTGTGGCGTACGTGGGCGTGATCGGTTTCGTGGGCCTGATCGTGCCGCACATGGTCCGGCTGGCCTTCGGCGCGAGCCACCGCGTCCTGCTGCCGCTCTCGGCGCTGCTGGGCGGCGCGCTGCTGGTCTACGCCGATCTGCTGGCGCGCACCTCGCCGCTGTCGCAGGTGGGGATCGTTACCACGCTGCTGGGCGGTCCCTTCTTCCTGTGGCTGCTCCGCCGTGAGAAGGAACTATGAGGAGAGAAGAACTAAATTTTCCCGTGCCCGCCACCGCGCCCCCCGACACGCTGGCCGCCATCAACCTCCATGTTCAGGCCGGAACCTTTCCCGCCGTGCGCGGCGTGGACGCTGTGTTTGGGGTGGGCCGATTTTCGGCGGTCATCGGGCCCAACGGCGCGGGCAAGTCCACGCTGCTACGGGCGCTGCTGGGCCTGAACAGCCCCGAATCCGGCGCGGTCTACCTGTTCGGGCGTCCACTGGGGTCCTGGAGCCGTCCGGAGCGCTCGCAGGCGCTGGCTTACCTTGCGCAGGGCGAAGGCTTGCCAGACGCGACCAGGGTCCGCGACGTAGTGGCGCTGGGACGCGGCGCGGGCGACTGGCGTTTCGGCCTGCTGCCCACCCGTCCCTGGACCGAGGACGACGAGGCGGCGGTGGACAGCGCCCTGAACCGCACCGACACCCGCCGTTTCGAAGCCCGTAAGGTGTCCGAACTGTCTGGCGGCGAGCGGCAGCGGGTGGCCCTGGCCCGTGCCCTGGCGGGACAGCCGCGCTTTCTGTTGCTGGACGAACCCACCAACCACCTGGACCTGGCCTACGCCCTGGAAGTCATGCGTTACCTGCGCTGCGAGGTGGCCGGCGGCTTGGGCGTGGTGGCGGTGCTGCATGACCTGAATCTGGCCGCGCGGGCCGACTGGCTGCTGCTGCTGCATGCCGGGCAGGTCTTGGCGGCGGGACCGCCCGACGAGGTGCTGACCCCCCGCAACCTGCTGGCCGCGTACGGCGTGCACGCAAGAGTGGTGCGGGATGCAGACCGCCTGCTGGTCATCCCGGAGGATTGAGCGCTATGGCCCCCAGATACTTCAAAACCTCCGGTCACCTGCTGGTCTGTCAGGGACCGAACTGCCAGGCCCGTGGATCGGCGTTGCTGTACAAGGCGCTGTGGAACCACCTGGAACGCGCCTCGCTCGCGTACTACAAGACCGGCGGCAGCGTGCGCCTGACCGAGAGCGGCTGCCTGGGTTCGTGCAGCTACGGCCCCAGCCTGTGCGTGTACCGCCAGACGCCACAGGGATTGGAGGAGGGCTGGTACGCGGCGGTGGATTTTCCGCAGGCCGCCCGGGTTGCCCAGGCCGTGCACGCGGGGAGCGCCCTGCCGGACGAGGGGAAGTATGGGCCTGGATAACGGTCAGGCTGTCGTCCATCCGATCTGAAAATTAGATTTGCCTTCCCGGCAGAGCGCGTGAGCTGCTCCTCTAGGACGCTGTGGCGTGAGGAGGGCATTCCTTCCTTGTGTCGCCCGGACCCCTGATGCGCGAGTCAGACCTCTGGCCGACTGGCAGGGTCCGGAATACTGGACCGGGAGCGAGGGCTACTGGCAGGGCCGTCTGATTGATGCGTGACTTTCAGGAGCCACAGCCCATTACACTCGCGTCAGATCCTTGGGGAGCGGCAGGAATTCAATCTCCGGGTGCTGCTCGGCGGTGTATTCCAGATCGTATTTGCTGCGGAACAGCATCACCGGGCGGCCCTGGTCGTCCTCAACGTGGCGGGCAAAACGCGCCACGCTGCCTGCGTCCCCGGCCAGCCAGCGCACGAGCTGATAGCCCGTGATGTTCAGCTCCACGTCCACACCGTATTCCTCCTGCAAGCGGGCCTGGAAGACCTCGAACTGCAGGGGGCCGACGGCGCCCAAGTACGGGTCACGCGCGCCGTCGGTGGGGAAGAAGACCTGCACCACGCCTTCCTCTGCCAGCTGGGTCAGCCCCTTCATGAACGCCTTGCGCTTGCCCACGTCCTTGAGGGCTAGCGTCGCGAAGGTCTCAGGCGTGAAGCGCGGGAAGCTGGGCAGCGCCACCTTGGCGTCCAGGCTGATCACGTCGCCGATCTGGAACACGCCGGGATTGACCAGTCCCACGATGTCGCCTGGGTAGGCCTCTTCCACCTTCTCGCGGTCCTGGGCAAACAGGGTATGTGCCTGACTGAGCCGCAATTTGCGTCCGCTGCGGGTGTGCGTGACGTCCATGCCACGCGTGAAATGCCCGCTCATCACGCGCATGAAGGCCGTGCGGTCGCGGTGGTGCTTGCTCATGTTGGCCTGCAACTTGAAGATGAACCCGGCGAAGGGCGCCTCCGGATTGCGTTCGCCCAGCGTCGTCTCGGTGGGGCCGGGCGGCGGCGCAAGTTCCACGAAGTTGCTCAGGAAATGCTCGACGCCGAAGTTGTTCATGGCGCTGCCGAAGAACACCGGGGTCAGTTCGCCGGACAGAAAGCCTGCCGCGTCGAATTCAGGCATGGCGGCCTCAATCAGCTCCACATCTTCTTTCAACTTGGCGGCCAGGTCGGCCCCCACCAGCTGCAGCAAGCGTGGATCGTCCAGGCCCGCGGTCTGCATCGGGGCGCGGTGCTTGCCGCCGGAGGTACGCTCGAAGGCCAGCACCTGCCCGGTCTGCAGGTCGTACACGCCCTTGAAATCCGGGCCGTCGCCGATCGGCCAGGTCAGCGGCACCGCCGTGATCTGGAGGACATTTTCCAGTTGCTGCAGCAGATCGAAGGGGTCCAGTGCCGGACGGTCCATCTTGTTCACAAAGGTCAGGATGGGCACATGGCGGTTGCGGCACACCGCGAACAGCTTCTCGGTCTGGGTCTGCACGCCTCTGGCCGCGTCCAGCACCATCAGCGCGCTGTCGGCGGCGGTCAGGGTGCGGTAGGTATCCTCGGAGAAGTCCTGGTGACCGGGGGTGTCGAGCAGATTGATGTGCCGCCCGCTGTACTCGAATGTCAGCGCGCTGCTGGAAATGGAAATGCCACGCTGCTGCTCGATGCTCATCCAGTCGGATTTGGTATGGGCGCGGCCTTCCTTGGCCGTCACGGACCCAGCCTCCAGAATCGCGCCGCCGTACAGCAGCAATTTCTCGGTGATCGTGGTCTTGCCCGCGTCCGGGTGCGAGATGATGGCGAAAGTGCGGCGGCGGGTGATCTCGGCCTCCAGCGCGGCGTTGGGCTGTTCGGCAGCCTGCGGTGCGGTGGCCCGTGTTTCGGTCGGGTTGGGTTCGGTGGTGGTCATGGATGGCTCCTGCGACAGCTCCGCAAAGAGCGTCGCGTCGTCGAGAGGGAGGATAGAGATGGGCGTCCTCAACTTTCGCTAGGGCGGCGTCAGGAGAACGGTCATGGGGATATTCTAGCGCGTCATGAACCCGTCTGGAGGCCGTATCCAGATTCGTCCCCTGACGGGGGCCTCCGTTGGTGCCCGTATCGCTTGTGGTCCGGCTGGGGTATTCTGAAAGCACGTCTCGGGGTTCCTCTATTCCCCAACGGTTCAAGGCCCCGGCCACTCGCGCGTCCGCGCCAGGAGAGTGCCAGCCACATGTCCCTTCCCGAACAGTGTTCAACCGCAACCGACACCAGGGCCCGCAGTACCGCACGCGGTGAAGTCGAGCGCGCCCGACTGATGAGCGACGTGCGCGATCTGGTGGCCATTCTGCGCCGTCAGCCCAACGAACTGCTGCCCTTCGAGTGGATCAGGCATCTGGCGCCACTGGGCGAGCACAGCCTGGGGGTGGTGCCCATCGAGGTGGCCCACATCATCGGCTCAGTGGACCGCTACCGCGAGTTTGACCGCCACTACCTGCCCAAGGAAAAACACCTGGACGAGCGCTGGATCGGCGTCCGCAGCGCTCAGCTGCAGGGCAAGGAACTGCCGCCCATCCAGGTGTACAAGGTGGGCGAGCTGTACTTCGTCAAGGACGGCAACCACCGCGTCTCAGTGGCCCGTCGCCAGGGCCAGGCGTACATCGACGCCCATGTGATCGAGCTGAACGTGACTGTGCCCCCGGAAGAAAGTGACACCCTCGTGGACCTGATCATCAAGGGCGAGTACGCGCAGTTTCTGCGGGCCACCAGCCTGGACCTGTTGATGCCGGGCCACCGCGAGATCCTGTTCACCACGCCGGGCCGCTACGACAAGCTGCTCGAACACATCCGCACCCGTCAGTACTTTCTGGACCGCAAACCAGAGCGTGCTGGCCTGCCGCCCGTCACCTGGGAGGAGGCCGTGGTCAGCTGGTACACCCGTCTCTACGTGCGAATCGTGGAGAATCTGGAACTGCACCACGTCATGTTCCGTTTTCCAGGCCGCACCGAGGCCGACCTGTATCTGTGGATCATGGACCATCGCTACTTCTTGACCCAGAAATACGGCCACGACGTGGGCAGTGAGGAGGCCACCCGCGATTTCCGCAAGCATTACGCCCCGCCCGCCTACAA
This sequence comes from Deinococcus humi, assembly GCF_014201875.1. NCBI lineage: Bacteria > Thermotogati > Deinococcota > Deinococci > Deinococcales > Deinococcaceae > Deinococcus > Deinococcus humi. The sequence goes on from NZ_JACHFL010000018.1 coordinate 46,760, forward strand.
ACGCTTGGGCCAGCGCGTGCAACTGCTGCTGCGGGGCAAGCTCGATCCGGCGATGTAGGGCGGGGGGGACTTTAGTCGGCTTGGCCGGCCAGCACGTATTCCACCAGCGTGCCCACGCCCCAGCCTGTCGCCACGTCCTCCTTCGCGGCGTTCCCGGCGATATCCAGATGTGCCCACGGACGGGTCACAAACTGCTGGAGGAACAGCGCCGCCTTGATGCTGCCCCCGGCCGGCACCATGTCGCTGTTCTTCAGGTCCGCGATGGTGTTCTTACGGTAGGACTTCAGGTACGGCTGGTGCAGGGGCATTTCCCACAGCAGTTCCCCGGCAGCCTCTGCGCCCGTCTTGAGCCGCGCGGCCAGATCGGCGTCCGAGCAGAACAGGGCGGCGATGTCGTTGCCCAGGGCGGCCACCTTCACGCCGGTCAGTGTTGCCAGATCGACCAGTTCAGTGGCCCCCTCGTCGCAGGCCACGGCCAGGGCGTCGGCCAGCACCAGCCGGCCCTCGGCGTCGGTGTTGGTGACCTCCACGGTTTTGCCGTTGGCGGCGCGGTACACGTCACCGGGGCGCATGGCGTGCGGGCCAACCATGTTCTCGGCGGCGGCCACGTAGGCGCGGACCTCGGTGCCTTCAGGAATACTGGCGCGCAGTTCGGCTAGGGCGCGCATGGTCCCCAGCACCGCCCCCGCGCCGCCCATGTCGTTCTTCATGCCGTACATGCCCGCGCCCGTCTTGAGGCTGTAGCCCCCGGTGTCGAAGGTGATGCCCTTGCCCACCAGCGCCACGATCCGCGTCGCCTCACCCCTGGCCGGCAGGGTCAAGCGAATCAGCCTGGGTCCGGTCGCGCTGCCCGCCGCCACCGCCGCCAGCAGGCCCATGCCGCGCGCCTCGATGGCCCCGCCGTCCCAGACCTCCACCTCGACGCCGTGGGCCGAGAGCCCCTGGGCCTCACGCGCCATAGTGGCCGGGTTGAGGTGGTTGGCGGGCGCGCTGACCAGTTCGCGGGCGAAGGTCCGGCCCGCCGCCACGCCCCGCAGGCGTGCGGATGCGGCGGCGTCCAGCCCCTCGGCCAGAAGCTGCGTTTGTGCGGTGGCGCTGTCCCCGCCCTTGTACCGGCGGTCCTGCCAGCCGGCGGTCAGCGCCGCCGCTGCCAGGGCGCCGGAATGGTCACTGGCCGCCACCTTCACCGTTTCGGCTTTCAGTTCGCGGGCCAGCTTCGCCAGCGCCTCGCCCAGTTCGCGGGCTTCCTGCGCGGTGTCCGGCGCCAGCGCCAGCGCCACGTCGCCATCCTCGCCGCGCGAGATCAGTTGCACCTCGCCCGCGTCCAGACCGCGGGTCAGGCGTTCGGGATGGGCAGCGCCAGTTCCGGCAAAGGTCAGCGAGAGGTCGGTGCGCTCCAGCGAATCCACAAGTTGCATCCTGGAAGTAAAGCACGTGTCAGGGGTCAGGTCTGAGGAAACGGGCCTTCCCCTTCTGCGGCCCGCTCCCTGGGCTGCGGCCTTCCGCTGTCCTGGTCGCGCCGTAATGCCCTCGTAATCCCCCTCCTGCACCCTCTGTGGCATGGAGGAAAAGCATGCTGGTCCATGAGTTAATGAGTGCTCCGGCGGTCGTCGCGCCGCCCTCGCTGTCGCTGCCAGACGCGGCGCATCTGATGAAATCGCGCGGGATTCGCCGTCTGCCGGTGGTGGACGGCCCCCGGCTGGTGGGAATCGTGACCGACCGTGACCTTCGTGAGGCGCTGCCCAGCAAGGTCAGCAGCCTCTCGCCGTGGGAAGCCACCACGCGGCTGGCCGCCGTGAACGTGCAGGACGTGATGCGCCGCAATGTCCTGACCACCACCGCAGAAGCCGACGCGCGCGACGCGGCCCACACCCTGCTGCACCACCGCGTGGGTGCCCTGCCCGTGATCGACGACGCGGGCACGGTGATCGGCGTGCTGACGGTCAGCGACGTGCTGCGCGATTACGCCCACCCGACGCTGGTCCCGGACGCTGGGGAGGCCCTGCCATGACGCGCAAGGCGCCTGAAGTGCACAAGATCAGCGCCCACGAGGAAAGCCTGCCCCACCAGCCCGAAGCGCGCGGTCCGGCCCCCATCGGCACGCTGGTGGTCGTGGCGGTGGTGGTCCTGTCGATCATCTGGCTGTGGATGCTGGTGCTGGGCATTCAGCAGGGGAGAGTCTAGGTGTCGGCCCCACGTTCTGCCGGGCACCGTCCGGCCGCGCCGCGCCTGGACCACCACACGCTCGAAAAATACGAGAACGTCTGGTTTGGCATCGCGGTCATCATGTCCGTGCTGCTGTTCGTGACGGTGCTGGCGAGTTTTCTGAGTGGCACCGCTCCCTCGCTGAGCGGTGAGGGGGGCCATCACATCACGGGCGTGAAAAACGGACGGCTCGATCCCGGCAACTTCGCCGCCACGCCGTTCGCCACCCCTGGCCTGCGGCACAACGCCGATGGCAGCTACGAGGCCTTCGTGATCGCCAGGGCCTTCCAGTTCGAGCCGGCGGTGCTGAAAGTGCCGGTTGGCCAGCCGGTCACCATCCACGTGACCTCGGCGGACGTGTTGCACGGCTATTTCATCGAGGGCACCAACATCAACGCCACCGCCATTCCAGGGCAGGTGTCGAGTTTCACCACCACCTTCCGCCGCCCCGGCACCCTCAACCTGGTCTGCAACGAGTACTGCGGGACCGGCCACCACAACATGGTGAGCAGCGTGAAGGTGGACGTTCAGGAGCCGTAGAGGGCTGAACCTCTACCTGTCTGAGCGCCGCCTGCCCACCCCCACTGTCCTCCAAAGGAGCCCCACCTGTGATCACCTCACCCCTCTATTCCCCCCATGCCGCGCGGGAGACGCCCGTCATCTCGGACGCGGCGTATCTGGCGAGCCTCAAGAAAGTCACGCAGTACTACATTGTCACCGCGTTTCTGGCGCTGCTGATCGGCGTGTTAATCGGGCCGCTCCAGGCGCTGAACTACGGTGGGATCAACGTCTACGACACCCCTATTCTCAAGGCACTGCTCAAATCGTATTACCAGGGCCTGAGCCTGCACGGCGTGCTGAACGCGCTGGTGTTCACGCAGTTCTTCATCAGCGGTTGGATGCTGTACCTGCCGGCACGTGACCTGGGGATGCGAATCAACATGAAGTTCGCGTGGTTCACGTATCTGCTGATGACCGCCGGACTGCTGCTGGCTGCCGTGCCGCTGCTGACCAACAATGCCACGCTGCTGTATACCTTTTACCCCCCGATGGAAGGCAGCCCGCTGTTCTACATCGGTGCGGCCGTCATGGTGGGCTCGAGCCTGCTGGTCGTGGGACAGGTCGTCGCCATGTGGGTGGCCTGGAAACGCGCCAATCCAGGGCGCGTGACCCCGCTGGTGGCCTTCATGTGCGTCGCCACCTGGATGATGTGGGCGGTGGCCGCGCTGGGCATCGTCATCGAAGTGGTGTTCCTGCTGATTCCCTGGTCACTGGGCTGGGTGGGCGGCGTGGACCCGCTGATCTCCAAGACGCTGTTCTGGTGGACGGGGCACGCCATCGTGTACTTCTGGGTGTTGCCCGCCTACATCGCGTGGTACGCCTTCCTGCCCCATCACGCTGGGGGCCGGATCGTCTCCGAGCCGCTCGTTCGCCTGACCTTCGTGATGTTCCTGCTGAACTCCACGCCGGTCGGACTGCACCACCAGTATGCGGATCCCAACATCTCGGTCGCCTGGAAAACCATGCACATGTTCCTGACCTTCCTGGTGGCCATTCCCAGCCTGCTGACCGCCTTCAGCGTGGGGGCCGCGCTGGAAGACGCGGCGCGGGCGCGGGGAGGCCGGGGGCTGTTCGGCTGGATGTTGCGACTGCCCTGGGGCAAGCCCACCTTCAGCGCGCCGGTTCTGGCGATGGTCTCCTTCATTCTGGGTGGGGCAGGCGGCATCGTGAACGCCAGCTCAGCCTTCGCGCCGGTGGTTCACAACACCGCCTGGATTCCCGGCCACTTTCACATCACGGTGGGCACCGCCACCACGCTGACCTTCATGGGCATCTCCCTGTGGCTGATCCCGCACCTGACCGGCAAGAGGATGCCCAGCGTGCGCCTTGCCTCGGCAGCGGTCTGGACGTGGTTTGTGGGCATGATGGTCTTCGCGCTGGGCATGCACTGGCAGGGTCTGGTCGGCGTGCCGCGCCGCGCGCTGGTGAGCGCCACCGCCCAGAGCGTGTACCGCGACATGCCCATTCAAATTCCACAGATGCTGACGGCCATCAGCGGCATGATTCTGCTGGTCAGCGCCCTGCTGTACTTCTACGTGCTGTTCCGCATGCTGCTCTCCAGGCGCCTGGATGACGGCGAGGCCGCCTCGCCCCTTCCCTACAGCGAGGTCATCAGCCCTGCCGGACAGCATCTCGCGGGTGCCAGCGCGCTGGTGCGTTTCACCGAGCCGCTGCTGGCGCTGTGGGGCGTGGCCCTGCTGCTGGTGCTGCTGATGTACGGTCCGGTGCTGGCCCGATTGGCCGCCAACGCCGAACTTGTGCCCGGCTGGAGGCTGTACTGATGGGTGAAATCAGTGAAGAGCGCGGGTTTTCGGCCCGCGAGATCGGAGCCGCCGTGGGTTTCGTGGTGCTGGCCGTGGGGATCGCCTACACGTCGTACTACACCGGCATCGGTATGTCCGGCGGCGCGGGCGCGGGCGAGATGACCGCAGCAGTCGCCAGCGCTCCAGTCAACGGCGAAGCGCTGTATGCCAGCACCTGTGCAGGCTGCCACGGTGCTGGGGCGGTGGGCGGGATCGGCCCGTCCCTCCTGGGAACCGCTGCATGGAAACCCGCCGACTTTCAACAGGCGGTGCTGCACGGTCAGGCTCCGGGGGGCCGCACTCTGGCCCCGGTGATGCCGCGCTTCGCCGAGGCGGGCATTGGCGGCGAGACGGCCACCGACGAGCAGATAGAGGCCATCCACAGCTACGTGCAAAGCCTGCCATAGGGCGGTTCGGCGTCTCGCAGGGGCAGGGTCCATTCGGGCTCTGCCCCGCATCCTGGCTGAATCTAGTCCAGCACAACGACACACAACCGGCGCGGCCCATGCACACCCTCCACCCGCACCAGTTCGATGTCGCTGGTGGCGCTGCCGCCGCTGATCCAGGTGAGCGGGCGTCCTGCCCCAACGCTCCCCTCCATCCGTTGCACGCCGTCCAGCACGCTCTGGACGATCTGCTCGGCGCGAATGACGCAGATGTGCAGGTCTGGAATCAGCGTCAGCGCCCGCCGGCCCTGATCGACCCCGTGATCCAGAATGATGGTCCCCGTTTCACTGATGGCCACCGCGCACCCGGTCACCACTGCTTCCGCGCGGTCCAGTCCGGCGTGACTCAGCGGCGGATCGTCGTGTAGTTCGTGTAAACCGGTCGGCAGAAAAGCAGGATTCAGTCCGGCGGGGACCACGACGCGTTCTGCTCCAGCCAGGGCGAGCGCCACGGCCCCTGCAACTTCTGTCTGGGCGACACGCTGAAATGAGGCGCGGTAATCCTCGATGCGGTCCTGAAATTGACGCAACATGGCCTCGCGTTCCAGCCGTTCGCACTGCGGGTAGGCGGGCAACGCTGGCGCCTGCACCCCCGCAACCGCGCGGTTGATGCGGGTCAGCACTTCCAGACGGGCCTCGGCGTTACCCATCGGCGCCCTCCCGTTGCCGCCACCACTCGCGGAAGCTCTGCGGCGGCACGGCTTTCAGATCCCGGCTCTGCGTCCACCCGCCCAGCAGACCGGGCAGGGCGGTGATCTCGCCGCCCCTGACCAGCGGCCCCTGTCCGGCGCGGGCCAGCTTGAGGGCGCCCTCGAAGCGCCAGCCGGAACTCATGGCGTAGCCCACCGCCCCCATCGCCAGGGCTTCGGCGGTGACGCCCTTTTCTTCATTGGCCTCGCCGCGCAGGTAGATCAGAACCTGGGGAATGTTGATCCGCACCGGGCAGGCGTCGAAGCACGCGCCGCACAGGCTGGACGCGCCGGGCAGGGTGTTGGCGTTCTTGTCCGCCATGCCCAGCAGTTGCGGGGTCAGGATCGCGCCGATAGGGCCAGGGTACACGCTGCCGTAGGCGTGGCCGCCGGTACGCTCGTAGACCGGACAGACGTTCAGGCACGCCGAACAGCGGATGCAGCGCAGCGTCTGCCGCCCGGTGGCGTCGGCCAGCACGTCGGTGCGTCCGTTGTCCAGCAGGATCAGGTGGAATTCCTGCGGGCCGTCCCCCGGCGTCACACCGCTCCAGAACGAGGTGTAGGGATTCATGCGCTCGGCGGTGCTGGACCGGGGCAGCAGCTCCATGAACACCGCCAGATCCTCCCACCGCTCCAGCACCTTCTCTATCCCCATGACGCTGACCAGCACCTCCGGCAGCGTGAGACACATGCGCCCGTTGCCCTCGGATTCCACCACGCACACCGTTCCGGTCTCGGCCACCGCGAAATTGACGCCCGAGACCGCCATCTTGGTGGTCAGGAATTTGTGGCGCAGGTAACGCCGCGCCGCCCCGGCCAGCTCGGCGGGCGCGTCGCTCAGGTTGCCCTCGCCGGGCAGTTCACGGTTAAACAGCGCTTGAATCTCGGCGCGGTTGCGGTGGATGGCGGGCACCAAGATGTGGCTGGGCGTGTCGTGCGACAGTTGCACGATCAGCTCGGCCAGATCGGTCTCGATGGCGTGGATGCCGCGCTCGGCCAGCCCCGCGTTCAACTCGATCTCGTCGGAGGTGATGCTCTTGACCTTGATCAGTTCGTCGACCCCGTGCGACTCGGCAATCCGGGCCACGAGCTCACGTGCCTCCGCCGCGTCCCTGGCCCAGTGAACCTGCCCGCCGCGCGCCTTGACACTGGCTTCAAGTTGCAACAGGCGGTCACTCAGGTTGGCCAGCGTGGCGTCCTTGGTCGCCTCGCCCAGCACCCGCAATTCTTCCCAGTGCGGCACTTCGCCCACCGCGCGCAGCCGCTTCTCGCGGATGGTGTGCGTCACCTTGCGGAGATTGGCCCGCAGTTGCGGCTGACTGACCTTGTCGCGGGCGGCTTCGGGAAAGGGTTTTGGGGGGTGCAGCCCGCTCACGCGAAGACCTCCTCTTCGGTACTCGCCAGAATCTCGGCCAGATGCACCGTGCCTGCGCCACTTCTGAGGCGGTGCAGGCCTCCGCCGATGTGCAACAGGCAGGAGTTGTCCCCGGCGGTGCACACCTCTGCGCCGGTGTCCAGAACGTGGCGGGTCTTGTCGGCCAGCATGGCGGCACTCACGTCCGGGTTCTTGACGCTGAAGGTGCCGCCGAAACCGCAGCATTCCTCGGCGCCTTCCAACTCTAGCAGGGTCATGCCGCGCACGTTCCTGAGCAGCCTGAGGGGCGCGTCCCCCACCCGCAGCACGCGCATGGCATGGCAGGTGGGGTGGTAGGTCACGCGGTGCGGATAGTACGCGCCCACGTCCTCCACCCCCAGCCGGTTCACCAGAAATTCGCTGAGTTCGTAGACCCGGGGGGCCAGGTCCTCCACCTCGCGTAGCAGCTCCGTGTCGCCGCCCCACCGCGCCGCTTCCGGATACAGTTCGCGCACCATTGCGGCGCAGGAGCCGCTGGGCATCACCACCACCTCGGCGTCGCGGTAATCGTCCACGAATTTGCGGATCAGTTTCAGGGCGCCCTCGCGGTAGCCGGTGTTTAGGTGCATCTGGCCGCAGCAGGTCTGGTTGGCGTTGAAGCGCACCTCATGACCCAGCCGCTCCAGCAGCCGCACGGTGGCCTGCCCGGTGCGCGGAAACATGGCGTCATTAACGCAGGTGATGAAGAGATCGACGTTCAAGCAGACACCTCGGCCTCATTGTGCGTCCTGGTAAGGCTCTGGAAGTGTTGCCGCAGGACGCTCAGGTCTGCTCCGCCCGGTTTGAAGGTCAGCAATTCCACCGAGGCCCGCACCACGCCGCGCAAATCATCCCCGGGCAGATGGCCGCCGGCCCGCGCCTGCACCAGCAGATTGCCCATCAAGGTGGCCTCGACTGGTCCTGCGATCACGGTTTTGCCACTGGCATCGGCAATCAGTTGATTGAGCAGCCCGATCTGCGATCCACCCCCCACCACATGGACCGTGGTGATCGGCTGGCGGCTGACCTCTGCCAGCACGTCCAGAATCTGCGCGGTTTTCAGCGCCAGGCTGTCCAGCACGCAGCGGGTGAGTTCTGCAGGCGTCTGTGGCGGAGTTTGCCCGGTTTCGCGGCAGAAGGCCTGGATGCGCCCGGGCATGTCCGCACCCGGCGGCGAAAAGCGGGCGTCGTCCGGATCGATCAGCGTGCCCCCTGCCTCCCCGGCGGCCCGTGCGTAAAGATCGCCGTAGTCCAGGCCCCAGCCCTCGTTGCACTGCTGGATGATCCACAGGCCCATCACGTTCTTCAGAAGGCGGGTGGTGCCGTCAAGGCCCGCCTCGTTGGTCAGGTTCTCGGCCAGCGTGCGGGGCGTGATAACCGGCTGGGGCGCCTCGATGCCCACCAGACTCCAGGTGCCGCTGGAGACGTAGGCCCACCCCTCGCCCCTGGCCGGCACGGCGGCAACGGCAGAGGCGGTGTCGTGCGTCGCGGGCGCGATCACCTGAAGGCCCTGGAGTCCTGTTTCCTGGGCGACGTCTGTCGACAGTTCGCCCAGAACGGTGCCGGGTTCGACGATGTGCGGTAGCACCCTGCCCGGAAGGTCCAGGGCGTCCAGCAACTCCGTGGCCCACTCCCCGGTCTGGGGATCGAGAAACTGCGTGCTACTGGCGTTTGTCCGCTCCGTGACCGCCTGGCCGCACAGCCAGAAATGCAGCAGGTCGGGCACCATCAGCATCGTCTGCGCGCGGGCCAGCTCTCCGGGCACCTCGGCGGCGAGTTGATACAGCGTGTTGAAGGGCAGGAACTGAATGCCGGTGGCGTCGTAGATCCGCTCGCCCGACAGCTGCGCCCTTACGCGTTCCATGACCCCGTTCAGACGTGGGCTGCGGTAGTGGTGGACCTGCCCCATCAGGTGGCCCTGCGGATCGATCAGGCCGTAGTCGACCGCCCACGAGTTGACGCCCACGCTGGCGATGTCTCCCTGTCGCGCCGCCAGTTTCAGGCCGTGCAGGACCTCGCGCCACAGGCCCAGGATGTCCCAGTACAGGCCGCCGCGCACCGGGACGCCGCCGTTGGGAAAACGGTGGAGGACTTCGACATGCAGTTTGCCGTTCTCCAGCGTGCCCAGGGCGACGCGCCCACTGGACGCTCCAAGATCAACTGCGATGTGGCGGGAGGTCACGAGGGGTCCGTCCTACCGCACATACGCCGTCGGCACCCCGCCGTCCACCGTGATCACGCCGCCCGTCGTCTTTGCGGCGGCAGGGGAGGTCAGCCAGTACGTCGCCTCGGCGATGTCCTCGGGGAAGACGTTGACCTTGAGGGTGGTGCGGTTGCGGTAGAACTCCTCGAGCTGATTGGGTTCCAGCCCGTAGGTGGCGGCGCGTTCGGCCCGCCACTTGCCGTCCCAGATGCTGCTGCCGGCCAGGATGCCGTCGGGCAGCACCGAGTTGACGCGGATGCCCGCCGCGCCCCCCTCCTCGGCCAGGCAGCGGGCCAGGTGCAGTTCCGCCGCTTTCGCCGCGCTGTAGGCCGCCGCGTTCTTGCCCGCCGCCACGCTGTTCTTGCTGCCGATAAAGACGAGGTTGCCGCCCGTGCCCTGCGCCCGCATCAGCTTGAAGGCCTCGCGCGCCACCAGGAAATAGCCGGTGGAGAGGATGCTCTGGTTGCGGTTCCACATCTCCAGGCTGGTGTTCTCAATGGGAGCACTGGACGCAATACCGGCGTTGTTGACGGCAATGTCCACGCCGCCGTAGGTCAGCACGGCGTGCTGATAAGCGCCGGTTACCTGCTCCTCCTCGGTCACGTTCATGGGAACGGCCGTGGCCCGGCGGTGGCCGCGCCCTTTCGTAACTTCCTCGGCCACCGTCTGCCCGCCGTCCGCGTTCAGATCAGCGATGACGATGTGCGCGCCGTCCGCCGCCAGACGGTGGGCAATGGCCCGCCCAATACCACTGGCCGCGCCCGTCACCAGTGCCACATGGCCTTCCAGCGCCCTGGGCGCGGGCTTGAGACTCAGCTTGTACAGCTCCAGCGGCCAGTATTCGATGGCGTAACTCTCGGCGGCGCTCAGGCTCACGAAGCCGCCCAGGCTGCTGGCCGATTTCATGACCTGAATGGCGCGGGTGTACAGCTGGCGCGACACGTCGGCACCCTGCGCGTCCGGGCCGCTGCTGACCATGCCCAGCCCCGGAATCAGCACGACGCGCGGCGCGGGGGTGAACATAGTGTCGCCCTCACTCCTGTTCTCCTCGAAATAGGCCGCGTACTCGTCCTTGAAGCGGGTCACGCCCTCCTGCGCGGCGGCCTTCAGAGCGTCCAGACCCTGGTCCGGCGTCCAGTCCAGGTACAGCGGCGTCCGCTTGGTATGCACCAGATGATCCGGGCAGGCCGCGCCCACCTGCGACAGTTCGGCGGCGGCGTTGGAGTTGACGAACTCCATGACATCCGGCGAACGGTCCACTTCCAGAATCACGGGCCGCGCTCCCTTCATCGCGCCGCGCAGGATCGGCAGCACGGCCGTGAGCAGGGTGTCGCGCTCCCCGTCCGGAACGCTGCTCACCCGGGCGCCCCCAAAAGGCTCGGCCTCGGCGTGGGCGTCCAGATACGCCTGCGCTTCGCCGATGATCCTGAGGGTGGACTCGTAACTTTCCTTAGACGTCTCGCCCCAGGTCACCAGCCCGTGTTTGCCCATCACCACGGCCTCCAGCTTCGGATTGTCCCGTACCGCCGCGCCGATCTGCTGGCTCAGCGTGAAGCCGGGGCGGATGTAGTCGACCCATGCGGCCCGCTCCCCGTAGATCTCGCGCATGATGTCCGGGCCGTTCGGGGTGCAGGCAATCGCGATAATGGCGTCTGGATGCGTGTGATCCACGTGCTTGGCGGGAACGAAAGCGTGAAGCAGCGTCTCGATGCTCTGGCGTGGGCGGCCCACCTCAAAGGCCGTGCGGTCCAGGTAAGCCGTCATTTCCTCGTCGCTCATCTCGTGCCGGTCGAACAGCGGCAAGACCTCGTCGAGCTTGAGGCCCGCAAACCCCTTCTCGGTGATGCTGGCAATGTCCGATCCCGAACCCTTGACCCACAACACCGTCACGTCGCGGCCCAGGTGGTCTTTTTCCACGCTCTTGGTACTCGTGTTGCCGCCGTAGATATTGACCAGCGTACGGTCCGCGCCCAGCAGGTTGGAGCGGTAGGTCAGCGAGGCGAGGCCGTCGGAGTTCGGTGCGTCGGCGTCGTTCCAGCGGTTCTTGGGCAGGTCAGTGTGGGTGGAGGCGGTGCGGGTCTGGGTGTCGGTCATAAAGCTCCTTGCGGTCGCGCGGATGGCGTGTGGCCCGTGGCTTCTGAAGGGGACGAGGAAGGACTAGCTTCTGACTTTCTCCCGGACCGGGTAGCCGCCGCCGCCCGTCTGGGTGCCACGTTCGCGGGCCACCTTTTCCTCATAGGCGCTCTCCCGGTGTGCCCGAATCGGGTCCAGGGGCAGGCCCAGCTCGCCGCGCAGTTCACGCAGCAGCGGACGCACGTCGGTTTTGAAGGCCTCGGTCAGCACGCGGTGGGCCGCGAGCACATCGCCCCTCTCCTGCGCCTCGCGCAGCAGGTCGCGGTCAACCAGCAGCGCGGCGGCGTACGCTTCCTGGCAATTCAGCACCGACTGCAGCATGGCCTCCACCTTCGGCTCGATGTTGTGGCTCTGATCGATCATGTAGGCGACGTTCTGCGCCGTGCGGCGGGTCAGGTCGTCCGCCGAGTTCGCGCCGGACACCAGTTCGGCGTAGATGCAGAACAGCTCGAAGGGGTTGGTGGTGCCCACGATCAGATCGTCGTCGGCGTAGCGGCGGGCGTTGAAGTGAAAGCCGCCCAGCCGTCCCTCATCCAGCAAGAAGGCCACGATCTGCTCGATGTTTACACCCTGGGCGTGGTGGCCCAGGTCCACCAGCACCTGCGCCTTTTCCCCAACCGCCAGGCAATGTGAGTACGCCGCGCCCCAGTCGAACAGATCGGTGGCGTAGAAGGCGGGCTCGAACAGCTTGTACTCCACCAGCATCCTGGAACCGTCAGGCAGGGCGCCGTGCACACGCTTCAGGGCCGCGCGCATCCGCCGTTTGCGGGCCCGCAGATCGTCCTGCCCGGCGTAGTTGGTGCCGTCGGCAAACCACAGTGAGAGGTCACGGCTGCCGGTCTGCCGCATGATCTCCACGCAGTCCAGCAGGTGCGCCGTGGCCTGTTCCCGCACGTCCTCGTCCGGGTGGGTGACACTGCCCAGCCGGTACTCCTCGTCCTGAAACACGTTCGGATTGATGGCCCCGATGTGCAGGCCCCGTTCGGAGGCGTATTTTTTCAGCTCCGCGTAGTCTTCGACCTCGTCCCAGGGAATGTGCAGCGCCACGCCAGGGGCGATCCCGGTCAGGCGCTGCACCTCGGCGGCGTCGTCCAGCTTCTCCCAGATGTCGCGTGCCGCGCCGGGAGCAGCGAAGGTCTTGAAGCGTGTGCCGGAGTTGCCGTAGCCCCACGACGGCGTTTCGATTCGCTGGGCTTGAAGGGCAGAGAGCAGATCGGCGTTCATATGTTCCTCCGGAGGAGTTGGGATCAGGGAGCCACGATCAGTTGGATGTCGTCATCGTCCAGTCGGGTTTTCAGTTCGCTGCCGGGGTCGGCGTCGGTGATCAGGGTGTTAATGTCGGCGTGATCGGCAATGGTCGCTAGCGCGGTCCGGCCAAATTTGCTGCTGTCCACCAGCGCCACCACGCTGCTGCCGCTGCGGACCAGCGCCCGTTTGGCCCCCACTTCAGGCAGGTGCGGGTCGGTGAAGCCAGCGTCCGGCGTGTATCCCTTGGCGGAAAAGAACACCAGATCGGGATGCAGCCGCTCGATGGTGTCGGTGAAGAACGCGCCCACGAACGAACGGGCCGGGGCGTGAAAGTTGCCGCCCGCCATCAGGAACGGCACGCCCCCGGCGGCCAGGACGTTGGCGGCGTCCAGGCTGCAGGTGATCGCCTGAACCTGCCTGGCGGGCAGCAGCCGGGCCAGGGCCAGACTGGTCGTGCTGGCGTCCAGCGCCACCGTGTCGCCGTCCTGAATCAGGTTCAGGGCGGCGCGGGCAATGCGTTCCTTGGCGTCCACGTTCTGAGAAGCGCGCATGGACTGTGATAGTTCCTCGGCGGTGCGCTCCAGCAACTGCGCGCCGCCGTGGACGCGCAGCAGTTTGCCCTGTTCACACAGCGCGTCGATGTCGCGGCGCACGGTCATCTCGTGGACGCCGAAGTCGGCGGCCAGATCCTTGATCCGCACCACTTTGTCGCTCAGGGCGCGGCGCAAGATGTCCTGCTGACGCCCCGGCAGGGGAGCCATGATCTCTGAAGGCATGGCCGCATCCTAACATCAAAGTCACAAAATACAACAAGATCTTGCAATCCTGTGTTCGCTTGTGCTTAGATGTTTTCCGTACCCCAATTCAGCCGGACCACCGGGCCACCCTTCCTTCTCAGGAGCTTTAATGTCTGATCCTGCTCACCCACAACGGGTCTGTTTTCTGCTCCAGGTCCGCCCAGAACGTCTTGCGGAGTACCGGGAACGCCACCGCGCCGTGTGGCCGGAAATGCTCGCCGCCCTCAGCGAAACCGGCTGGCACAACTACTCGTTGTTCCTGAAAGACGACGGTCTGCTGGTGGGTTATTTCGAGACTCCGGATCTTGAGGCCGCCCGTGAGGGGATGGCCCGGCGCGACGTGAACGCCCGCTGGCAGGCCGACATGGCCCCCTTCTTTGCCGAACTGGAAGGCAATCCGGACGAGGGTTTCTTGCCACTGGAAGAGGTGTTTCACCTTGACTGATTTTCAAACGGCGCCGCCCCTCCTGACCCTCAGCCACGCCAGCAAGTCGTTCGGGCCGGTTCAGGCGCTGTCCGATGTGAGCATCGACCTCTTTCCCGGCGAGGCACACGCGCTGCTGGGCGAGAACGGCGCGGGCAAATCCACCTTCGTCAAGATTCTGGCCGGGGTCCACCGCCGCGAGGGAGGCACGCTGATGGTCTCGGGCCGCCCGGCCGATTTCCACTCGCCCGGCGAGGCGACGGCGGCGGGCATTGCCATCATCTACCAGGAACCCACCCTGTTTCCCGATCTGTCGGTGGCCGAGAACGTGCTGATGGGCCGGCAGCCGCGCGCGGGGCTGGGCCGCATTGACGTCCGCGCCATGAACGAGCGTGTGTCCGGGCTGCTGAGCGACCTGGGCGTGACGCTCGATCCCACCCGGCCCGTGCGCGGCCTGAGCATCGCCGACCAGCAACTGGTGGAGATCGCCAAAGCCCTGTCGCTGAACGCCAACGTGCTGATCATGGACGAGCCGACGGCGGCGCTGACGCTCTCCGAGACGGACCGGCTGTTCCGGGTGGTGCGCGCCCTGCGGGAACGCGGCGCGGCGGTGCTGTTCATCACCCACCGGCTGGAAGAGGTCTTTGCCGAGTGCCAGCGCGTCACCGTCATGCGCGATGGAACGTGGGTTAGTACCGGGCCGATTACCGACTACGACACCGATAAGGTGGTGCGGCAGATGGTGGGGCGTGAGCTGGGGGAGCTGTACCCGCGCGGCGACGCGCACCTGGGCGAAGTGGCGCTGTCCGTCCGCAACCTGAGCCAGCCGAAGATGTTCTCCGACATCTCCTTCGACGTCCGGCGGGGCGAGATCGTCGCGCTGGCCGGACTGGTGGGGGCTGGACGCAGCGAGGTGGCCCGCGCCATCTTCGGCATCGATCCGCGCAGTGGGGGAGAGGTGCGTATCGGCAATACCCCTGTGGCGCCGAACAGCACCCGCGCCGCCATGCGTGCGGGCCTGGGGCTGGTGCCCGAAGACCGCCGCCAGCAGGGGCTGGTGATGGACCTGAGTATCGAGCGCAATGCCAATCTCGCCGTCCTCGGTCGCCTCACGGGCGGCCTCCTGATGAACCGCAAGGCCGAGGCCGAGAACGCCCAGAACTGGACGAGCAAGCTCCAGCTCAAGGCACACCGCCTCCAGGACCCGGTCAGCAGCCTGTCGGGCGGCAACCAGCAGAAAGTGGTGCTGGCCAAATGGCTCTCCACAGGTCCCAGCGTGCTGATCGTGGACGAACCCACGCGCGGCGTGGACGTGGGCGCGAAAGCGGAAGTCCACCGGACCCTGGCTGAACTGGCCGCGTCGGGCCTGGCCGTGCTGATGATCTCCAGCGATCTGCCCGAAGTGCTGGGCATGGCCGACCGCGTTCTGGTGATGCGCGAGGGCGCCTTGGTGGGCGAGTTGAGCCGCGAACAGGCCAGCGAGGAGGCGGTGATGTACCTGGCGACGGGGCAGCGGGCCGGGACGAGCCGGACAGGAACACCCCGCGGAGACGCGGCATGACCGAGCGTTCCGCGCCTGCCTCCAGCCCGTCCTCGTCCGGCTGGCTGAGCCGCCTGCTGATGGCCCGCGAGGTCAGTCTGGTGGGCCTGCTGGTGCTGGTCACGCTGGGCACCGCCGCCATCAATCCGCTGTTCCTCAGCTTTGGCAGCGTGCGCGACCTGCTGCTCAATGTCTCGATCATCGCCCTGCTGGTGGTGGGACAGACGCTGGTGCTGCTGATGAAGCACGTTGATCTGAGCGTGAGCAGCACGGTGGGCCTCAGCGCTTTTCTGACCGGCTCGTTGTTCGTGGCCTATCCGGGGCTGCCCGTCCCGCTGGCGCTGCTGTTCGGTCTGGGGCTCGGTGCGCTGCTGGGAATCGTCAACGGTCTGCTCGTCGCCTACGGCAAGGTGCCGGCCCTCGTCGCCACCCTGGGGACGCTGTACGTATTCCGGGGCGTGACCTACGCGGTGGTCAGCGGCGGGCAGATCAACGCCTCCAATCTGCCCCCCTCCTTCCTGGGCTTCGGCACCGGCAGCGTGCTGGGCATTCCAAATCTGGTGCTGCTGGCGCTGGCCGTGCTTGTCGGCTTCGCGTACTACCTGCGCTCGTACCGTGGTGGGCGCGAGTATTACGCCGTCGGTTCCAACAGCGAGGCCGCCGTGCTGGCCGGGATCAACGTCACGAGGCGCACCATGACCGGCTTTGTCCTCAGCGGCGCGATCGCCGGACTGGCGGGTGTGCTGTATCTGGCCCGCTTCGGCACGGTAGACGCCACTGCCGGAACGGGGCTGGAACTGCAGGTCATTGCAGCGGCGGTGGTGGGCGGCGTGAGCATCAATGGCGGCGTCGGCACGCTGGCGGGCGCGGGTCTGGGGGCGCTGTTGCTGGGCGTGATGGGCAGCGCCCTGGTCACCCTGCGGGCCCCCGGCTTCTACCAGCAGGCCATTCAGGGCGCGCTGTTGCTGGCCGCCATCAGCATCGACATGCTGGTGTCACGCCGTGCGGCACGCCGCCTGCAAGAGGAGCGCAAATCGTGAACCGCTTCAAGGGCTTATTGGGCTGGGAGTTCTCCTTGATCGTCCTCGTCGGCGCGGCGCTGCTGATCGGCGGCCTGCTGTCGCCGGATTTCCTGACCGGTTCCAACCTCTCCTTCCTGACCGCCAATTTCAGCGAGGTGGCCCTGATGTCACTGAGCATGACCCTGCTGATCATCGTGGGTGAGATCGACCTGTCGGTGGCGTCCATCCTGGGCCTGTGCAGCGCGGTGATCGGCGTGCTGTTCGCCGCCGGAGTGCCAATGCCGCTGGCGCTGCCCGCGGCATTCGTGACCGGGGGGCTGGCCGGGCTGTTCAACGGCCTGCTGGTCACGCGGCTGGGGTTGCCGTCGCTGGCGGTCACGATTGGCACGCTGGCGCTGTACCGGGGGCTGGCCTACGTGCTGCTGGGCGACCGGGCCATCGCGGAGTTCCCGGCCTTCTACACCAATCTGGGCTTCGGCAATGTCCCCGGCACCCTGATCCCGCTGCCGATGGCCCTGTTCGCCGTGCTAGCTATTCTCACCGTCATCGTCCTGCACGCCACGCCGTTTGGCCGCGCGCTGTATGCCATCGGGGCCAACGGGGTTGCTGCGCGGTTCGCGGGGCTTCAGGTCGAACGGGTCAAGCTCTCGCTGTTCGTGCTGTCGGGACTGATGGCTGCCCTGGCCTCGGCGGTCTACACCTTCCGCTTTGCCAGCGCCCGCGCCGACAACGCCAGCGGCTTTGAACTGAGCGTGATTGCCGCTGTGCTGCTGGGTGGGGTCAGCATCTTTGGCGGGCGCGGCAGCGTGGTGGGCACGGTGGCCGCCGTCTTCCTGATCGGCATCATCAACGGCGCCCTGACCATTCTGGACGTCTCCAACGAGATTCTGACCATCGTGACCGGGCTGCTCCTGATCGGCTCGGTGCTCCTGCCCAACCTGCTGACCCATTTCCGGACCTACCAGCAACGCCGCCGGATCCAGGGCGACTCCGTGATCCAGTGAGCCACGTCGTCCAGCCACCCATTCACCCGTCCCATCTTCTCTTCTGGAGGTTTGTTATGAAAAAGCGAGTTCTGCTGTTGTCCGCCCTGGCCCTTGGCCTGTCGACCCTGTCGTTCGCCCAGGCACCTGCCAGCATCAAGAAGGGCCTGAAGATCACGCTGCTGCCCAAGAACATCAACAACCCCTACAACGTCATCGAGACGAGCGGCGGGCTGGAGGCCGCCAAGGAGATCGGGGCCACCGCCAAAGTCGTGGGACCGTCCGACGCTGGGGCCAGCAGTCAGGTCAGCTACATCAACACGGCCATCGCGCAGCGCCAGGACGCGCTGATTCTGGCGGCCAACGATGCCAACGCACTGTTGCCGTACCTGAACCGGGCCAAGCAGGCCGGGGTCAAGATCGTGACGATGGATTCCGACACCGCCGTGTCGGGGCGCACCCTCTTCATCAATCAGGCCAACAGCGAGGGCATTGGCCGCGCACAGGTGCAACTGCTGGGCAAACTGATCAACTACAAGGGCGACATCGCGGTCCTGAGCGCCACGCCCAACGCCACCAACCAGAACACCTGGATCAAGTGGATGCAAGAAGAGCTGAAACTGCCCAAGTACAAGGACATGAAACTGGTCAAGATCGCCTACGGCAACGACGATGACCAGAAGTCCTTCACGGAGATGCAGGGCCTGATCCAGGCATATCCCAACCTGAAAGGAGTGATCTCGCCCACCACCGTCGGCATCTCGGCCGGAGCGCGTTACCTATCCACCAGCCCCAGCAAGGGCAAGGTGGCCCTGACCGGTCTGGGCACGCCCAACCAGATGCGCGCCTTCGTCAAGGACGGCACCGTGACCGCCTTCCAGCTGTGGAACCCGGCCGACGTGGGCTACCTCGCCACCTATGCGGCGGGCGCGCTTGCCAGCGGCATGATCACCGGCAAGCAGGGCGAGACCTTCATGGCCGGCAAGCTGGGCAAGTACACCGTGGGCAAGAATGGGGAGGTGGTGCTGGGACCGCCCTACACCTTCGATAAAGCCAACATCGACAAGTTCGATTTCTGATCTGACCGTCCGGCGCCGCCCACATCCATCCCCGGAGTGGGCGGCCGCCTCATCCACTCCCAGCGAGGTCAACATGCCCCACCATTCATTCAAAATCGGCCTCTTTGGCATTGGGCTGGACACCTACTGGCCGCAGTTCGAGGGGCTGGAAGACCGCCTGAAAGGGTATGTGGCGCAGGTCGCCGCCAGACTGGAGCGTCCCGGCGTGGAAGTCGTCAACCTGGGCCTGATCGACTCTCCGCCCAAGGCGCGTGAGGCCGGGCATCAGCTGCGGCAGGCCGACGTGGACATCGTTTTTCTGTACGCCACCACCTACGCGCTGTCATCTACGGTGCTGCCCGCCGTGCAGCGGGCCGGGGTGCCCGTGGTCATCCTGAACCTGCAACCCACCGCCAGCATCGACTACGCGAGTTTTAACGCCCTGGGCGACAGAACAAGGATGACCGGCGAGTGGCTGGCCTACTGCGCCGCCTGCCCGGTGCCGGAAATCGCCAACGTGTTTACCCGCGCGGGCCTCCCCTTCCATCAGGTGACGGGCGTCCTGGAGGGTGATCCGCACGTGTGGCAGGAGGTAGACGGCTGGCTGGCGGCGGCCCGCGTGGCGCACGCTCTGGAGCATGGCCGCCTGGGCGTGATGGGCCGCTACTACAACGGCATGCTCGATATCTACAGCGATCTCACCGCGCAGGCCATCGCTTTCGGGACCCACATTCAGGTGGTGGAACTCGATGAGCTGGCCACCATCCGCCAGGGGGTTGGGGAGGCCGAGACGGCTGGGCGCGTTCAGGAGTTCGGGGAGGAATTTGAAATCCAGCCCGACTGTGCCCCCGAAGAACTGATCCGCGCGGCCCGCACCAGCGTGGCCCTGGACCGCTTCGTGGAACAGCATGCGCTGACCTCGCTGGCCTACTATGCCGAGAGCACGCCCGGCAGTGACAACGAGGACGTGATCAGTTCGGTGATTCTGGGGTGCTCACTGCTCACGGCACGCGGCATTCCAGTGGCCGGGGAATACGAGGTCAAGAACGCCCAGGCCATGAAAATCATGGACAGCTTCGGCGTGGGCGGTTCCTTCACCGAGTTCTACGGGATAGATTTTGCCGACGACGTGGTCCTAATGGGCCATGACGGTCCCGGTCACGTCGGCATCGCGCAGGGCAAAACCAAGGTGCGTCCGCTGGCGGTCTATCACGGCAAGGTGGGCAGCGGCCTCAGCGTGGAAATGTCCGTGCAACATGGTCCTGTGACCCTGCTCTCGGTGGTGGAAGACGGCGGCAGCCTCAAACTGCTGGTGGCCCAAGGAGAGTCGGTGCCTGGCCCTATTCTGGAAATCGGCAATACCAACAGCCGTTATCGGTTTTCCCTGGGGGCTCGCGGTTTTGTTGAGGCCTGGAACGCCCAGGGGCCGGCGCACCATTGCGCGGTGGGCGTGGGGCACATCGCAGACCGCATCCACAAGCTGGGGGCCCTGAAGGGGCTCCGGGTGATTCAGGTGTGTTGACCTCGCTGTCCCCTTCAGGCTCGGTTCAGCCCTGGTGTAGAAACGCCCCCACCCGCACCGGCAGGTCGCCGGAGTCCATTAGAAATGCGTCGTGACCGTGAATGCTGTCCAGTTCCCAGTAGGTGGCGTTCGGAACCGCAGCGGCTCCGGCGCGGACCTCGGCTGCCGGGTACAACACGTCGCTGGAGATGCCGACGGCCAGTACCGGCACCCGGATGGCGGCCAGTTCGGCGTCGTTCGGCTGAAAGCCATCCATTGCGGCGGTCAGGGTCAGGTAGCTGCGCTCGCAGAAGCGGGCCAGCAGTTTCTCGCCCTGGTATTCCAGGTAGGACGTTACGGCGTGAACCCCCGGTCTGCGCTGTCCCACCTGCGTCTGAGCCAGACTTTGCGGGCTGCGGTACGACAGCATGGCGACCATCCGTGCGACTTTCAGCCCCTCGCCGCCGGGGGCCGCGCGGATGGCCGCGCGGGCAGCGCTGTTCAGCCCGACGGCCCACGGTGAGTGGCGCACCGGTGCACCGATCACCACCGCGCGCGCGACCAGATCGGGGCATTCCAACAGCCAGGCATAGGCCAGCAGTCCGCCCATGCTCGCGCCGATCACGCGGACCCGCCGCACGCCCAGGTGTTCCAGCAGTGCCCGGCCCACGCGGGCCATGTCGCGCAGGGAGATGGGCAGGTCGCCCAGTTCCGACGGACCATCGGTGCCTGCGCAGCCGCCAAGCACGTTGGCGCAGACGATGTAAGCCTGGGTGGGGTCGAGGGGCCGCCCCGCGCCCAGAAAATCTGGCCACCACTCATGGACGGCGCTGTTGCCGGTCAGGGCATGCAGCACCAGCGTGGCTTCCTCCCGCGCCTCGCCGTAGGTGTGGTAGGCCACCCGCACGTCCAGCAGGGGCTGTCCACAGTCCAGTAGCAGCGGCGAGGTGCGGAACAGCGTGACCGTCCTGCGCTTCCGGTCATCGGCTGAACATCGCTCGTCTTCCTGGGGCAATGGCAGGGGAGACGGGGTGCGGGACAGGGCGGTCATGCTTCCTCCTTCTCGGCGCCCTCCTGCGGCGCTTCCACCAGTGCGGCGGCCAGCGCCTGCGCGAAATCCTCGCGGATGTCGTCGATGTGCTCGATGCCCAGCGATACGCGGACCAGACCCGGCGTGACCCCAGCGGCGGTCTGCGCCTCCACGTCCAGCTGACTGTGGGTGGTGCTGGCCGGGTGGATGACCAGCGTGCGGGTATCGCCCACGTTGGCGACGTGCTGCGCGAGTTGCACGCTGCGGATAAAAGCCTCGCCCGCCTCACGTCCGCCGGCCAGCTCGAAGGTCAGGACGCCGCCTGCGCCGCGCGGCAGATAGTGCTGGGCCCGGTCAAAGTGCTTGTGATTGCTCAGGCCGGGGTACGTGACGCGGGTCACGTCGGGGTGGCCCGAGAGCCACTGCGCCAGCGCCAGCGCGTTGTGCGCCTGCCGCTCGGCCCGCAAGGAAAGCGTTTCCAGTCCCTGAATGAACTGCCACGCCTGCTGCGGGGCCAGCGTGGTGCCCAGATCGCGCAGCCCCTCGGTGCGGGCGCGGGTAATGAAAGCGACGTTGGGCAGCCCTAGCGGGTTGCCCTCGCCGAACGTCTCCCAGAAATTCAGGCCGTGATAGCTGGGGCTGGGCTCTGTCATCAGCGGATAGCGCCCGTTGCCCCAGTCGAAGTTGCCCCCGTCCACGATGATCCCGCCAATGCCGTTGCCATGCCCACCGATCCATTTGCTGGCCGATTCCACGATCACGTTCGCGCCGTGCTTCAGGGGTTGGCAGTAGTACCCGCCCGCGCCGAAGGTATTGTCCACGAACACCGCCACGCCGTGCGCGTGCGCGGCGGCCGCAATGGCCTCAAAATCGGGGATGTTCAGCGCCGGGTTGCCGACGGTTTCAAAGTACACGGCGCGGGTCCTGTCGTCGATCAGGGCGGCGAACTCCTCGGGGCGTTCGTCCTTCCCGGTAAACCTGACTTCTATTCCCAGCCGCTTGAGGGTCACGCGAAACTGATTGACCGTGCCGCCGTAAAGGTTGGGTGAGGAGACGATGTTGTCCCCGGCCTGCGCCACGTTCAGGAGCGCCACAAGCTGTGCGGCGTGTCCGCTGGCCACCGAGAGCGCTCCCACACCGCCCTCGAGCGCCGCAATCCGTTCTTCCAGCACGGCGTTGGTGGGGTTCATGATCCGGCTGTAGATGTTACCGAATGCCCGCAGGCCAAACAGATCGGCGGCGTGCTGCGGCGACTCGAATACGTAGCTGTTGGTGGGGTAGATCGGCACGGCCTGCGCGCCCGTGGCAGGGTCCGGTTTCTGTCCAGCGTGAACTTGCAGGGTCTCGAATTTCTGTGGCATGGGGTGGCCTCCCGTTGGGGACAGGTGGGGGCCGCTGCTGAAAAAAAGCGCGACGCCCCTCTCGTGTGGTGATGAGAAGGGGCGAATATCGTCATCCGCGTGACCTTCCCGCTTGGTCCCGCCCGGCGGCAGCGCTCATCGTTGAGCTGCGGATCCGGGGGGGCTGGCCTTGGCACCGTGACGCGATGGGGTCCGGTTGCCGCGCCGTCGACGAGCCAGGTCTCTCGGGCGCTCTGAAGTGGGTGGCTCCACGCGGGAGCTGGGCAAAGGTTAGCGACCCGCCCGGGGCAGAGTCAAGGTAGGTCAGTAGACAGGATGAGGGCGCACCTTCCCGTCCTAATTCAGATGAAAGATGCCTAAAGAGATGAGAAAAGGCTTCTCAGCCTGTTCGTTGCCGGACGAAGATTACACTTTCATCTGTCTACGCTCGACAACGTTTGCTGATGCTTGCCGCCTGGCACGGCATCTCCGTCCCTTCCTGTCTACAGCGTGAAGGTCCATTGCCCAAGGAGTCCTATGAAGAAAAGAACGCTCGGTGCCTTTGCCCTCAGCCTGTCCCTGCTGGCCGCCTGTGGGGAGAACTCTCCTGCCCCTCAGCCTGGGCCACAACCGGGCACGCCCACCGGTTTTGACAGCCTCAAGCTCCTGAAACCCGGACAGCAGGCCACCATCCGCACCAAGCTCAAGGTCAATATCGTCTTCGTGGGTTACCGCCAGACCGGGCCAGGACAGGTTGCCACGGCGCGCCAGGTAAATACGGGCGACTTCAACGAGATCCTGCCCAAAACATACGAGGCGATTGCGCGCATTCCCAGTGCCTATGGTCGTGTTGAACCCACCGGCAATGCCTTCGATTACCAGTACAACTATGTCTTCGCCGACAAGGCGTTTGAAGACAGCTTTTTTGACTATCTGGGTAAGAACGGCAAGGACGCGCCCGTCACGGTATATCAGCAACTGTACAACTGCCAGAATGACGTGGACCCGGAGACTGGCAATCCTACCTGCACGACGCCCGCACCCAATATCAACCGCGTCATCGACAGTAACTATGAGATCGATGCCTTGAAGACCGAAAACTGGCTGGCTGACAATGTGGCGCGGGTCGGCGTTAAACCTGGCGAGTACACCATCTTCATGGTGAACTGGTTTGACCGTCCCGACTTCAAGCTCCACAGCTACACCCGGACGGATGCTGCCGACACTGACACGGGCGCAAAATTTGGCGAAAGGGCCAGCCGCCGCCTGATCGCCTGGGGCGGCAGCGTGGTTCCACAGAAGCCGGCGCAGCGCGTGTGGTTCTATGACCTGTCAGCCAATCCCGATGTCTGGACCAATGGCTACGACGTGACCAATCCTGACGTGGACGGCGACGGCGAGGCCGACTACCGCATGCCGCCCATCTGGGAATACGGCACCCGCAAGGCCAGTCTGGGCTACGGCCGCAAGGTCAGCCCTGATCTGGCGCTGGTGACGCGTTACGTTGCGTTGAACCTGCTCTTTACCCCCAGTCCGATTTACCGCGCGGCCCTCACGCCGCCGCAAATGCCTGAAGAAATCGATTTGGACGTACATGTCGAGCAGGGCGCGGGGGCCGTTGGGCAGGACAAAGTTTTCAAGGCTGACCTGGCCCAGAGTCGGATTGCGCCGCTCCAGCCGTTCACCAAATTTACTAACAAAGTCAAGCCGACTCCCCTGGACGGCAGTCTGGCCGACGTGTACAAGTGCTTCTTTGCCGATCCCAGCAAGCCCGACGACATCTGCTCCCCGGAGTATGCGGACGCGACGGGTGAGAAGCTCTTCCAATTCAGCGTGAAGGAACTGCGCCAGGCGTATGCCACCACCCCGGCCAACAAGTATCTGTTGCCCATCTATCTCTTTAACGACCAGGCCAACACCCAGCCGGGCCTGCTGGGAATCGCTTACGACGACGGCGAGACCGGCACCCAGAGCTTCGTGTATTCCTTCCTGACCCCGGCCCTGAATAAGGCGGGTTACGGCTTTACCGACACCAGTGTCCATGAAACCGGTCACCACCTGAGCCTGTCCCACCCGCACGACGGCTATGACAGCGAGCAGAATCTCTCTTACGGCCCCGG
This sequence comes from Deinococcus humi, assembly GCF_014201875.1. Taxonomy (NCBI): domain Bacteria; kingdom Thermotogati; phylum Deinococcota; class Deinococci; order Deinococcales; family Deinococcaceae; genus Deinococcus; species Deinococcus humi. The sequence continues at coordinate 71,255 of NZ_JACHFL010000018.1, forward strand.
CGGCGATTTCCTGTTCGTCAACGTGGGGGACGAGAGCGCCACCATCATGTCCTACAACGATCTGTCGCGCGATTTTGGGCAATTTAATTTGGACAGCCAGTACCGTTACCTGAGCGCCGCGTACCTGAACAACGCTAATGCCATTCTGGAACTGGGCCGCCGGGCGGACAAGGAAGGGGCCATGACCGCCGCCGCCGTCAGTGCTGACGCCCTGTTTGCCCAGGCACAGAGCAGCTACGACGCCCTGAACTATCTGGACGCGGCGAGTAAGGCTCACGCGGGCTACCGTGCTGTGCTGGACGCCGCCAAGGCGTCAGGTGTGGCAGTGCAGCCTTACAAGTGGTACCAGAACCTCAACGGTCTGTCCGTGGGCCAGGGCAAGGCTGCCTACAGCCGCACTTTCCTGCCCCAGAAGGGTGCTGTTGTCTTCCCGGAAGAGAACACATTCCAGCGCAGCAAGCGTCTGGGTCGCTGAATCTCGGGAACGTCTAAACACCGCGCGAAAAGTGGGGGACACGCCGTTCAGGCTGTCCCCCACTTTTCGCGTTCAGGGGCGCGTCATGCAGGGCCGTTAAGGTAGGACCATGAATCGCCTGACCGCGCGCCTGGCACTTGCACTTTTGCTATTGAGCAGTCTGGCCGTCGTCGGGGAAGCGGGCGCCAGACCGCCAGTGCCCCAGCAGCGTGCGGGGGGAGGGAGCAGCATGAATGCCAGAGTCGTCCAGGACGTGCGGCCCACGCTGGACGTGATGATCACGGTGCGGCTCCTTGCAGAGTTGCTGGACCGGCATCAGATTGTGTTGGACGCCACGGCCAGCCGGGAACTGAGTGACCTATTGCGCCCGCTGATCACCGCAAAGGCCTTGCGCCCCACCGAGGCCGCTGCGCTGGATAGCGCCGTACGGCTAGCTCTGGCTCCCTCGCAGCTCCTAGCTTTGACACAGGCTCGCGCGGCGCTGGAAGCCAGGGCGCAGGCATTCATGGCCCGTGCCCGCTTTGCTGCGCCGGATGGGCCTCTCAATCGCACCCTGATCCGTTATGGGCTGATGGTTCCTGGCGGTCAGGCCACGGTCAATCTGTTGCTGGGAACACAGCTTAACCCGTTTACTCAGGCCGGAGGAAATGCCGATCTGCTGGTCCAGCTCCTGTCGCTGCTGGATACCTGAGCCCAAGGCCAGACTGCTGTGGTTCAGTCGCCCCGGTTGCCCGCGCACTCCGGGCACTGTCCGTACAGCGTCACCTCATGTGCCTCCACCACGAAACCGCCCGGGTAGACGGTGCCGCTGGGGAGCGCGACGGGACAGGTGTGCAGCGTGAACACGCGCCCGCAATGGGTGCAGGAAAAATGGTGGTGGTGGCCCTTGCCACTCGCCTCGTAGCGGGTCTCGCCGTCGAGCGTGACCGGGTGGATGCGGCCCTGTTCAGTTAACAGTTTCAGCGTACGGTACACGGTGGCAATGCCCAGTCCCGGCAGATCGTCCTGCGCCCGCTCGAAGACCTCAGTGACCGCCAGCGGTCCCGGCGCACGGCCGAGTACCTGGGCGATCACATCGCGCTGACGGGTACTGCGGGTGCCGGTCATGGCACCGAGGCTAGCAGAAGCGGTCAGCCCAGATCAAAAAACAGCCCACCATTGTGCGGTGGGCTGTGAACTGCAGATAAGCTCAGCGCAGGTTGGGGTTGTTCTTCTCGTCCGGGGCGATCACGCTGCCCTGGGCCTTGGCCTCTACCACGCTCTTGGGGGTGGGCACGACGCCGGGATGTTCGTGGCTGGCCGCGATGGGCGGCGCGCTGCCCACGGCGCTGGCCTGATCGTTGTAGCTCTCGGCCTGTCCAGTGGGCATAGGCTTCAGGAACGAGGCCGTCGCGCTGGCATTTGTAGACGCCGTGCCCATCGGCTTCGGGCCGCTGCCAGACATGGCGGTCGGAGCACTGCTCTTGCCCAGCGACGGACCAGCCGACGAACGGTCCTTTGCCCCGGATGGTGCAGTTTTGGACTTGGGCTCTTCCCCGGCCTTCTCCAGCAGGTTATTGGCCATCTCCTCAAGCTTGGGGGCCAGGACGCGGTCCGAGAGGGTTCTGATCGCCAGGGTGCCCAGAGTGGCGAGCAGGGCGCCGCCCACGTTCCCCCCGCCCTTCTGGGATTTCTGGGCCTTGACGAGTTCCTTCTGGTACTTGACGGGACTTCCCGCATCCACGTAAACCTTTTTCGTGCGCTTGAACTGTGTGCCGATCAGCAGGCCGAGCACCGCACCCACAGCGGAGGCACCGCCGAGCATCTTGACCGGCTCCTTCTGCATCTGTACCTGCAGGTTTGCGCGCTCGGCCAGCACGTCCAGGCTTTCTTTCAACCGCTCACGCGCCACCTCGCGTTCGGTCAGGTTGGACTTGAAGTTGGAGTCGGCCATCAGGACTCACCTCCGCCCTTCTTGATGTCTTCCTGGTAGGTGGGCGTGGTGCTGACACTGATGCCGGGAGCGTCGTTCAGCACCACAGGCCCTTGCAGGTGGGGGTCATGGTGCTTATCGGTCCGCACGCCTGGCTCAGCGTGATTGGCACTGGGCACCTCGCCCTTGTCCAGCTTCTGGTTCAGAGACCCACCGTACATTCTGGGGGAGCCGTCCGATTCACTCTCGTAGACCGGGACGGTGGAGGTGCCGCCCTCAACGCGCACGGTGGCCTGCCGGCCATCATCGCTGACGTAGCGGTTTTCGCCGCTGGCGTATTGGCCTGGATCACGGGGCACTTCCACCGAGGTCCGGCTGGCCGGCTGGCGAGAATCCTGCTCCCTGGTCTGCTGCCCCGACACGCCCGTGCCGGCGCTGGCCCCAACTGCCGCCAAACCGGCGGTGCCGCGCGGTTTGGCGCTGGATGAGACGACCACGGTGCTGGTCGGGGTGCCTGTGGGAACGTGACTCTGTGCCGACGCTGCCTGGGCGGCGCGGCGTTCGCGGGCGGCCTTCTCGGCCTGCTCCGCCTGATACTGGGCCTCAAGGCGCTCGTCCTCGCTCATGGCTTCAAAGCTCTTGGCGCGGGGTTCATCGGTCTCTACCTCGGCCCCCAGCTTGCGAATGCCCAGCAGGATCATCACGCCCGTTACCACGAAGCTGAACAGCGCGATCAGCAGCGCGGCGGCCCAGGCCCCCAGGCCCAGGCGGATCAGACCGTAGAACACGAACAGAATCAGGAAGATCAGCGCCAGCACCAGCGGTCCGGTGGCGGCCAGCAGCAGCACCACGCCAAGGCCCTTGGCTTTGGCGATGTCGCTGAACTTCTTGACCAGCGCGTTGATCTCAGATTTAACGAGGGTCACGCCGGCATCGAACACGTCGACGATGGCCCCTCCCATACTCTTGCGTTCTTCCATCATTCCCTCCGGGGAGCGGCCCCACGCCCAGGCAGCGTGAACAGACAGGCCAGATATCGCCCAGCATAATGACTTCTGTGACCCGAAAGCCCCAGATGCAAGGAAATCTGAACCCTGCCCCGCCACAGGGGCCGACGCTGAGCCTTGCCCAGCACAGCAATATGCTGGAGCTGACCGCGCGTGCGTATGCGCTGTGGCGTGCACGATCTCTGGGCGTGCTCAGCGGCGGGCCCTTCAGTCTGGAGCGCGAGGCCCGGCTGTTCCGGGCGCTGTGTCAGCCGCAGGCCGACGAGACGTGGCTGGACGCCGGCACCAGCGCGGGCTTTTACGCTGGTGTGCTGGCAGAGGCGGGGTGCCGGGTGCTGGCCGCCGACCTGAGCCCCCCGATGTTGCGCGAGGGCCAGCGGCGCGAGCAAAGTCCCCGGATCGACTGGGCACTGTTAAATCTGGAGGACAGTGGCCTGCCGTCGGGGGGGTTCAACGGCGTGACTGTGGGCGCGACCCTGAACGAGACGCAGGACCCGGCCCGCTTTCTGCATGAGCTGGCCCGGGTCCTGCGGCCTGGCGGTCAGCTGTGGCTGATGTACGTGCCGCGCACTGGCGGACCGCTCCAGGGTCTTCTCTCGAAACCCGCGCTGGGCGGTCTGAACTTTCCAGATCCAGCCTGGGTGGGGCGGCACCTGCCCGGAATGACGCTGACCGACGGCCTGGAGGTCGGCGCGGTGAGATTCGGGCGCTACGTCAAGGACAGCGGCCCGTCCAGCGCTGCGCCGCCCCGCCCCGAGTCAACAAGCGAAGTGTAAAGCCCCACCTTGCCTACGGTGCTCTCATGTGTCTCCGGCGGTCACGAGTCTGTAAGAATGTGGGAGGTCTGCCCCTTCAAGACGCCCTAGACTCCGCCACAAGGATTTTCCATGACCAATGCGTCCCTGCCCTCCTCCCATACCCCCACTGCCCTGGCGCAGGCGGTGGCCCATTGCCGGGAGGTGACGCGGGACCACAGCAAGACCTTTTACCTGGGCTCACGTTTGTTCCCGCTCCGGCAACGGCAGGCGGTCTGGGCGGTGTACGCCGCCTGCCGGAGCGGGGACGATATCGCCGACGAAACGCTGATCGGCAACGCCGCGACGGAATTGGACAGCTGGTGGGGCCGTGTCCAGCAGGCGTTTGCCGGACGGCCTGGACCTGACCCGGTGGACACCGCGCTGGCCTGGGCCACCCGCACCTACCCGATTCCCCTGTCGGCCTTTGAGGAATTGCATGAGGGTCTGCGGATGGATCTGAACGAGCACGTCTACCGCGACATGGACGATCTGACGCTGTACTGTCGCCGGGTGGCGGGCGTGATTGGATTCATGATTGCTCCCGTCAGCGGTTATCACGGTGGCGAGCAGACACTCCACCACGCCTTGATGCTGGGCCAGGCCATGCAACTGACCAACATTCTGCGCGACGTGGGCGAGGACCTGACGCGCGGCCGGGTCTACCTGCCCCAGAGTCTGCTCGACGAATACGGCGTCAGTCGCGCCACCCTGGAACGTGGTCAGGTCACGCCCGAGTACCGCGCCCTGATGGCCCACCTGTGTGGTCTGGCCCGCGACTGGTACGCCGAGGGCCGCGCTGGGATTCCCTGCCTGCACGGCAGCGCCCGCCTGGCCGTCGCTACTGCCGCCCGCGCCTATGAGGGGATCCTGGACGATCTGGAACGCGCCGGATACGATAATTTCCGTCGCCGCGCCTACGTCAGCGGCACCCGCAAGCTGCTGATGTTGCCCCGAGCATGGTGGGAATTGCGGGGCGCAGTGGGTGGATAGACGCGGCTGAGCTCCATATCAGAGGCCCCCTCCGCTGTCTCTGGTGGAAGGGGCCTTGTGAGTTCAGGTCTTACTTGGGTTCGTTCTGCACCACGATGCGGCCTTCCGGCTCGGCGATCAGGTCGGGATTGGCCTTAAGGTAGTTCACCAGGACGTCAATATCGAGCGTGCCGGTGTCCAGACGCGGCGCGCCCTCGAAGGCGGTGAAGCCGTCGCCGCCGCTCGCCGTGAAGTTGTTGGTGGCCACCTTGTAGGTCTTGGCGTCGTCCAGCGGCTGACCGTTCAGGGTCACGGCGGTCACGCGGCTGCCCGCTGGCTTGGACAGGTCGAAGGTGTAGCTCATGCCCTTGGAGACGTGCAGGAACTGGCCCTTGTTCTCGCTCCAGGTGGCGACGCCATGCTCCAGCGCCTGACGGATCTTCGCTCCAGTCAGGTCCACGACGGTCAGGGTGTTGCCGAACGGCTGCACGGTGATGGCCTCGTCGAAGGTGATCGGCCCGGCGTCGATGCTGGCGCGCACGCCCCCGCCGTTGACCAGCGCCAGATCTGCGCCCGCCCGCTGGGCGGCGGCCAGGGCAGCGTCGGCCAGCACGTTCGCCATGCCACTCTCGCGCTTGCGGACCAGTTCACGGCTGCCGTTCAGGCCTTGGGGCGCGTTGCCCACCACCTGACGGCGCAGGGCAGCAATCGGCACAGTCAGGGTATTGACCATGCGCTTGGCGGTGTCGTCCTCGGCGATGTCGGCAGACACCGGAATGGGGTTGCCCTCCCAGGACTGCACGGCCCCGGCGTCGTCGAACTTGACCTGAATGCGGCCCAGCACCTTGCCCCATTCCCAGGAGGCGACCAGTAGGGTTTTGTTGCCGTCCGGGTTGTTGACGACGGTGGGGTATGGTCCCTCGCTGGCTGGGAAATCCTTGTTGTCAAAGGTACCCAGCAGCGTGTGCGAGTGGCCGCCGACGATCACGTCCAGGCCCGACACCTTCGCCGCGACCTCCTGCTCCAGCGTGTAACCCAGGTGCGAGACCAGGAAGATCTTGTTGATGCCCTGGCCCCTCAGCGCGTCCACGCTGGCCTGGATGCTGTTCATCACGTCCAGCATCTTGACGTTCTCGCCGGGGCTGCTGATCAGCGGCAGATCGGGGGTCACGGCGCCCACCACACCGACCTTCTCGCCGCCCACGCTGAGGATGGCGTAGGGCTTGATGCGGTCCTTGAGCAGCGGTTCAGCGCTGACGTCGATGTTTGCTGCCAGAACTGGGAAGGTGGCCTTGTCCACGAACTTCGCCAGGGCCGCCGGGCCATCGTCGAACTCGTGATTGCCCACGGCCATCGCCTGATAGCCCTGGTAGTTCATGAACAGCACGTCGGCCAGACCCTTGTAGACGTTGTAGAACAGCGTTCCCTGGAAGGTATCGCCGCCCGACAGGATCAGCGGATTGGTGTCCTGCGCGGCGAACTGCTTGATCAGCGTGGTCTGCCGGGTGTAACCGCCGTACATACCCTCGCCGATCTTGGTGGGCTCCAGGTGGCCGTGCAGGTCGTCGGTGTGCAGGACGGTAATCGTGACGGGTGCGGCGGACGCCGTCCCCAGCAGGGCGGCGCTCAGGAGAACGGACCGAGTGAATTTCATAAGGCGTCCATTTTACCGCATGGCCCAACCTGTCAGCCCAGCCCGGATATGGGGTGGACAGGGCTGATGCATGGGCAAACGGCCCCTGACTGCGGGTAGCGCCGCTCTGCTTTCCTGGCGTTTTCGTCCGAAATGTCTACCCGGGGCGCACACCGACATCAATGGTGGGGTGCTTTTTCTGAAAACGCACGGTCAAGACACCCCCCGCCAGATGCGCTTCCCCCGTCTGCGGCAGCACCTCGCGCGGGAAGGTCAGTACGCGTCGGAAGATCCCGGAAGCCCGTTCGGCGCTCAACAAGCCTTCCGGAGCGGTGCGCTCCCCGGCCACGGTCAGCATGCCGTCCTCCTCGTGCATCTCCAGCCGCTCCGGAGAGATACCCGGCACGTCCAGATACAGCGTGAGGTGGGCGTCCTCATCAGCCCAGTCGGCGGCGGGAATCCAGGGCCCGGCCCCGAGGGTCTCCACCTCCTCGCGCAGGGTCATCAGGTGTTGCAGGCGGGCCAGCACCGGCTCATTCATGCTGCCCACGCTAGCACCGCGCCGCCTGGGAGACCAGCGCCTAAAGTGGGAGGAATGTCGCCGTCACGCCCCCTTCAGATTCCCCTGCTGATTGCCCCCACCGCTGCCGGGAAGTCGGCGCTGGCCCTGGAACTGGCTGCCGATCCGGCCCTGGGAGCCGCGCTGGAGGTGGTTTCGGCAGACGCCTTCACGGTGTACCGGGGGCTGGATATCGGCACTGCCAAACCCACGGCTGCCGAACGGGAGGCCGTGCCCCACCACCTGCTGGACGTGACAGAGGTGACTGAGAACTACGACGTCGCCCGTTACGTACGGGAGGCCGAGGTCGCCATCGCGGATGTGCTGGAACGCGGGCGCGTGCCGCTGGTGGTGGGCGGCACGACGTTCTACCTCGCGGCCCTGCTGCGGGGTTTGCCGCTGACCCCGCCGGCGGACCCCGTGGAGCGCGCCGCCGTGGAGGCCGATCTGGCCGAGCGCGGGCTGGACGCCCTGCTGGCCGACATCGCTGCCCACGATCCGGCGGAAGCGGTCCGTATGGAGCGCAATCCTCGCCGCGTGGTGCGTGCCACAGAAATTTATCGCCGCACCGGACGGTATCCCGGCTCTTTCGGCACCCGTCCGCCGCAGTTTCAGTATGCCGTGACCGCCTTTACCCGCCCTGGCCCCGAGCTGGAGGCGCGGATGCAGAAGCGTGTGGAGACCATGTTCGCCGCAGGCTGGGCCGAAGAGGCGGCGTGGCTGGCGGCCCGATTGCCTGCGGACACCGTGCCGCGCCCCACTGCCTGGCAGGCCCTGGGGTACCGCGAGGCCTGGGCGGTCCACACCGGGGAGCTGGATGAAGCCCAGGCGACGGCGCGGATTGTGCTGGCCTCGCGGCAGTATGCCAAGCGGCAGCTCACCGCGATGCGCAGTCAGCTGGGCGCGCAGGTGCTCACGCCAAGGGCGGCTGGGGTGCGCTTCGGGGAAGCCGCGAGAGCCGCCCATAAGCTGAGTGTTAATTAGACCGGGGGAGAAGTCGGCGGCCCGGCACAGTTAGAGTGGGAACCGAGATCAAGTTCAATTCCCTAGCCGGGGAAGCTCTTCTGGGAGGAACTGCCCTTCCACAGCACCGCTCATTTCACAGGGGGTAAGATATGAAACCACGCGTACTAGGAATGATTCTGGCTGGCGGGCAGGGCTCACGGTTGGCCCCATTGACGCAGAAGCGCTCCAAGCCTGCCGTGCCCTTCGGCAGCAAGTACCGCATCATCGACTTCGCCATCAACAACTTCATCAACTCCGGGCTGTTCAGCATCTACGTGTTGACCCAGTACAAGGCCCAGAGCCTGACCGAGCACATCCAGCGCGGCTGGCGCTTCGGCACCTTCCTCAGCGACTATTTCATCACCCTGGTCCCGGCGCAGATGTACCGCATTGAGGAACTGGGGCCGGTCTGGTACCGGGGCACGGCGGACGCGGTGTATCAGAATCTGCACCTGCTGGACAACAACAAGGCCGACTATGTGGCGATCTTCTCGGGCGATCACATCTACAAGATGAATGTCGAGCACATGATCCAGACCCATATCGATACCCGCGCCGATATCACCATCGCCGCCTACCCGATGCCGCAGGAGCAGGCGCACCAGTTCGGCATCATGCATGTCGACGAGAAGTGGAAAGTGACGGACTTCCTGGAAAAGCCCAAGAACCCGCCCAGCATCCCTGGGCAGCCGGGCACCAGCCTGACCAGCATGGGCAACTACATCTTCTCGCGCCGCGCCCTGGAAGAGCTGCTGGTGACCAGCATGGGGGACGGCGAGGACGGCTTCGACTTTGGTGGCGACGTGATTCCGCGCGCCCTGTCCGACGGCTACAACGTGATGGCCTACGACTTCCACAAGAACCCCATTCCGGGCCAGAGCGGCCCTAACCTGTACTGGCGCGATGTGGGCACACTGGACGCCTATTTCGACGCCAACATGGATCTGGTCAGTGTGAATCCCGAGTTCGGCCTGTACAACGCCGACTGGCCTTTGCGGACCAGCAGCGAGTTCTCTCCGCCCGCCAAGTTCGTCCACGAGAGCGAGGGCCGCAAGGGGCAGGCCTTCAACTCGATCATGGCCGGCGGCACCATCATCAGCGGCGGCACGGTACGTGACAGCGTGCTGGGGCGCAGCATCCACACGCATTCCTACTCGGTGGTCGAAAGCTGCGTGCTGTTCGACGATGTGGAGGTGGGCCGGCACTCCCACCTGCGCCGGGCCATCGTGGACAAGAACGTCGTGATTCCCCCCGGTACCAAGATCGGCCTGGATATAGAGGAGGACCGCGCACGCGGCTTCACCGTCACCGAGAGTGGTGTGGTGGTGGTGCCGAAGGGCTACACCTTCTAGAGCTCCAGAGCCACGGACAAAAAGGGGAGAGGCCAATCGCTGGCCTCTCCCCTTCGCAACTGCGGTCAGACCCCGACTGCCCGCTCCTCACTCCACGGCTGAGACGCGGACATGGGCTGTTCCAGCACGGTGTGGTGAACCCGGCAGCGGGCCTCATAACTTTCCCGCGCCCCGACCAGCACCACCGGATCGTCGTAGCGCGCCGGCTGACCGCCAATCAGGCGCTGGGAGCGGGTGGCCGGCGCGCCGCAGACGGTGCAGATGGCCGTGAGCTTCTCGACGCTCTCGGCGCGGGCCAGCAGCTGAGGCATGGGGCCGAAAGGCTCAGCCCGGAAGTCCAGATCCAGCCCCGCCAGAATGACCCGCACGCCCGCGTCGGCCAGTTCCAGGGCGAGGGTGACCACTTCTGCGTCGAAGAATTGCACCTCGTCGATGCCCACCACGTCGGGCAGCGGCGGCTTCCCGCTGCCCGCTTCCGCGCCCAGCAGGCGGTCTTCGCCGGACAGATGGGCGCGGATGTCGGCCACGTTCCGCACCGCCAGCGCCTCCACGCTACGCCCGGCGTGGCTGGCGACAGCGGACGCGTGATAGCGGTCATCTAACGCGGGTTTAAACACCAGCACATTCTGTCTGGCGATCAGCGAGCGGGTCACGCGGCGGATCAGCTCCTCGCTCTTGCCGCTGAACATGGGACCGACGATCACTTCGAGGTGGCCGCCGTGAAAGGGAGATCTAAGCACGCTGGAAGTATGCCAAACCCCGCCGCGTTCTGGTACGGGCAAACGAAAAACGCCCTGCCACACAGGCAGGGCGCGTTCAGAAGTGTCGGGCTTACTTCTTCTTGGTGCGGTAGCTGTCGCCGAAGCGCTTGTTGAACTTGTCCACGCGGCCCTCGGTGTCCAGGAAGCGTTCTTCGCCTGTCCAGAAGGGGTGAACGCCGCTCCAGACGTCAACGTGAATCTCGGGGCGGGTGCTCATGGTTTCCATGATGACCTTGCCCTGATAAATGATTTTGGTGGGAACAGCTTTGGGGTGGATATCTTTTTTCATGTGCGTGCCTCCTCCGCCACGTCACTTGTGCGTAGCGGGCAACCCTGGGATTATACACCCGCGTGGGGCGTGATGGGAAGGTGGAGTTCGGAGGGTGCGGGCACTGACGGTAAGATCAGGCTGATCCGTCTGCGATGGCCTGACAGGAACGCTGTGCGCCCGCTCAGCCGATCAGAATGTCTTGCTCCTGTGGGTAGCGCACCAGCGTCCTGGAATCCGGACGGCTGAAGGCCACGGCGAAGGTCAGCGGACCGATACGGCCCAGGAACATCAGGAAGATCAGCACGACCTCTTGATCCGGGTTTAGCAGCGGCGTGGTGTTCATACTCAGGCCCACGGTGGCGAAGGCGCTGATGGTCTCGAAGAACAGCTGTACAAACTTCAGCTCTGGATTGGTGTTCAGCAACAGCATCAGCAGGAAACCCAGATTGACCAGTCCCAGACTCAGCAGCCCCACGGTCATGGCCCGCAGGATCGTGGTGGTGCCGATGCGCCGCCGGAACAGCGTGGTGTCGTGTCGCCCGCGCACCATGCCCCACGCGGAGGCCATCATCACGTAGAAGGTGGTGGTCTTGATGCCACCGCCCGTAGAGCCTGGGTTGGCCCCGATGAACATCAGCAAGATGGTGACGAAGATGGTGCCGTAGTGCATGGTGCTGTAGTCCAGCGTGTTGAAGCCGGCGGTGCGCGGCGTGACGCCGTGAAACCACGCGGCCAGTATTTTGCCGCCCAGGGGCAATGTGCCCAGTGTGGCCGGATTGGTCCATTCCAGCAGCGCGAAACTGAGCGTGCCGACCAGCAGCAGCGCCGCCATCATGACCAGCGACAGTTTGCTGTTGGCGTTGAGGCGGTTGCGGCGGCGGTCTCTGAGGTACGCCAGCACGTTCAGCTGCACCAGAAAGCCCATGCCGCCCAGCACGATCAGCAATGGGATGACCAGATTGATGATCGGGTTGGTCACGAAACCGGTTAGGCCAGTGGCGTACAGGCTGAACCCCGCGTTGTTGAAGGCGCTGACCGAGTGAAACAGCGAGAAATACAATCCTCTGCCCAGCCCTTCTTCGGGCACGAAAACGCTGGAGAGCAACACGGTGCCGACCAGTTCCACCAGCACCGAACTCAGGACAATCGTCCGCACTAGCTTGACCACCCCGCCCAGCTCCAGGGTGTTGACCTGCTGCGCCACCTGAATGCGGTCGGCGATGCCCACCCGTCGCCGCAGCGCAATGGCGAACAGCGTGCCCAGCGTGATCAGTCCCAGGCCACCAATCTGGATCAGCAACAGCATCACCACCTCGCCGAAGGTGGTAAAGGTGGTCCCCACGTCCACCACCCCCAGCCCGGTCACGCACACGGCGCTCGTTGCCATGAACAGCGCCTGAATCGGGCGGATGCTCTGCCCCGGCTCCAGACTGATGGGCAGGGCCAGCAGCCCGGCGCCCACCAGAATGGCCAGCGCAAAGGTCAGGGCAATCAGTTGCGGCGGGCGCAGCCGCGAGAGCCAGGGCTTGCGCCGCATTCCGGCGGCAGACGGATTTGGAAAACGCGGGTCGGGGGCGGGGGGCCGGGTCATAAACGCGGCCCGGATTGTACGCCTGTTGCCGGGCGGCTGTGGCGCAGAGGGGCGGCGGTGTGGGATGGGCGGTCCTCCTCGTGGCCCTGTCCCTGGCCCATCGGGGCTATACTGCCCTGCTATGCCTCGCTCCCCACGTCCAGACCGTTTTCAACCCGCCGGGAAGAGGAAGAGTCGTCCCCACTCCAGAACAGGCCCCGCCGATCACCGTGCCCGCCAGCCCGCCCACGAGTACGAGCTGGAAGTGCTGCCGGGTCTAGAACATGTCGCGGCCACCGAATTGCAGACCGTCCCACTGGCCCGCGACATCCACGGGCTGCGCTTCTGGTTTCCAGGTGACCCCGAACGCCTGACCCGGCTGCGCTCGGCGCTGGCCGTCTATCGGGTCCGCACCTGGGACGTGCCGCGCCCGCGCGGGCTGCTGGGCCACCAGCAACTGGGCGAGCTGACCGACTTTCTGCGCAGCGTACTGGCCGTGGGCGGCCAGACCTCCTTCCGGCTGGGCGCGGCGGGCAAGGAGTCGGGCGTGATGCAGCGCCTGGCCGAGGAACTTGAGAACGCGCTGGAACTGCCCTACCGTCCCGAAGACGGCCAGTTGCTGATCCGCCTGCGTCCCGAAACGGACGGTCCGGGCTGGGATGTGCTGGCCCGCACCACGCCCAGGCCACTCAGCGCGCGGCCCTGGCGGGCGTGCAACATGCACGGCGGTCTGAACGCCACGCTGGCTTACGCCACCCATAAACTGGCCGGGCAGCGCGACGTGGACCGCATCTTCAACCCAATGTGCGGCAGCGGCACCCTGCTGATCGAGCGCGACCTGCTGGGGCCGAGCGACGCTCTGGTGGGCGTGGACATCGACGCGTCGGCGGTGGACTGTGCCAGGACCAACATCCAGGCGGCCGGACGGGAGATCGAGGTGGCGCGTATCGACGCGCTTCAGACCGGCCTTCCGGCCCGCTCCTTCGACCTGATCGTGGCCGACTTGCCGTGGGGCGACGCCATCGGCACGCACGGGGGCAACGCGGCGCTGTACCCAGTCTTCCTGGAAGAAATGCACCGCCTGCTCAGCCGACAGGGCCGCATGGCCGTGATCACCCACGAGATCCGGCTGTTCGAGGGCCTGCTGGAAGGCCAGTCGCGTTGGAACGCACGCGAAATACTGCAGGTTTCCAGTGGCGGCCATCATCCGAAGGTCTACCTGCTGAACAGGCGGTAACCGAAGAACCCCATCCTTCTGCGCCGCCGTGTCATCCTCAACCATGTCAATTTCTGGGGTAAGGGCTGTTCGGTCCGCTGCGGGCCTTCGCTGGGGTCTGCTGGGGGCGGCGCGCATTGCGCGGGCATTGATTCCGGCCATCCGGGCGGTTGGGGGAGAGGTGGTGGCGCTGGGCGTGCGCGATCCCGACTCTGAGCGGGCGCAGGCTTTTTCCGAGGAATGGGGCGTGCCGCTGGTGGGCGGCTATCAGGACGTGTTGGACGCCGATCTGGACGCCGTCTACAATCCTTTGCCCAATGACCTGCACCTGCCGTGGTCCCTGGCCACGATGCGGGCGGGCAAGCACGTCCTGACCGAGAAGCCCCTGGTCCTGAACGCCGAAGAGGCACAGGAACTGGCAGACACGGCAGCAGGGACGGAGCGCGTGTTGCTCGAAGCCTTCGCCTACCGCTTCCATCCCCATATTGTGCGCTTGCGGCAACTCGTGCAAAGCGGCGAACTGGGCGAGATCCGGGCGGTGCGGGCGGCCTTCGGCTTCACCCTGACCAATCCTGACGACTTCCGCTGGCATGCGGACAAGGGGGGCGGCGCCCTTTTCGACGTGGGAACCTACGCCATCAATCTGGTGCGGCTGCTGCTGGGCGAACCTACCGCCGCCGTCGCCCGCGCCCGCTGGACCGGGGGCGGTGTGGATATGGGCCTCAGCGGCGTCTTGGAGTACCCACAGGCCCTGGCGAGTGTGGACTGTGCCTTCGACTGGGGCGACGCGGCCACCCAGCGCCTGACCATCCTGGGCACGCGCGGCACGCTGGACATGAACGGCGTCTTCCACAGCAATACCCATTCTCCTGTGTCGTTCACCGTCACCAGTGGCGGAGGACGCAGCGAGGAGGAGTTCCCGCCCTTCAACGCTTACGCCGCAATGGTGGAACACTTCCAGCGCGTCGCGCTGGGCGAGGAGGAGGCCCTGTATCCCCCTGACGATAGCGTGCGCCATGCGCGAGTGCTGGACGCGCTGTTCGCCTCGGCGCGGACCGGGAAGCGGGTGGAGCTTTAGACTGGACCCTGCGCGCCGCTTGCGACAATGAAATTGAGATGGTGAATTAGGTCGTCGACGTGATCGCCCCAATGCGCGTCCGCTGTGAAACGCAGCCACGACAGCCCTCCGGGCAGATCGGTTGAGGCCAGCTGAACCGCTTCGCTCAAGTTCTTGACGAGATCAGCGAGGTCATCCATATCGTCGCCCACCTCCACAGTGTCTGGCGTGATTGCGGCAGACAGACTCGTCGCATCGTAAAAGCCCAGTTCAGGCCACTGAGGTTGAATGGCCGCTCTCAGCGCATGATCACGATGCGGACTCTCGAAGGGGTCTGGAAAGTCGTCCGGCCAGCACCAGTTCATCGGAGGCAGGGAAACCATCCCCCGGAGTTGTGTGAGCTGGTCGCGCAGAGCTGCCAGGGGTGCCCTCCACAGTTCAGGATGAGATTGATCGTCTGTCCGGCACTGCTGAAAGCGGGGGTGATAGGTGGTGACAGTTTCAATCCCTCCCGTTTCGCGGGATCGGCCAGCGAATCGTCCCCATCCGGTCGGTTCTCCAGATCCTGACGCCAGCTGCTCCCAGCCGTTCCAGCATCTCCGGATTCGGGTGGCCGTAGGTGTTGCGCCCCACGCTGATGATCGCGTCGGTGGGTGCTGTTTCCTTCAGCAGTGCCGCGTCGGTACTGAAGCGGCTGCCGTGGTGTGCGACCTTCAGAACGTTCAGGTGGCCCAGTCCCAGATAATGCTCGGTGGGATCGGGCAGATCCCCTAAAATTGCAGTTCGCCATGTGCCGGACTCAAGGCGCACGGCCACACTGTTCTCGTTGTCCTCGCTGCTCCAGACCTGCCCGGTGGGCCACAGCACCGTCATGGTCGCACCGTCTGCGGCGATCTGATCGCCTCGCCGGACTTCGCGGATGGGCACGCCTTCCTCTTTCGCCGTGGTCAGCAGGGTGGTCATCACCGGGTCATCGGTCTTGCGCTGCCCGATCCACAGTTCGCCCACCGGCAGGGCGCGCAGCACACCGCTGATGCCCTCAAGGTGGTCCGTGTCGGCGTGGGTGCCGATCACTATATCCAGTTTGCGGACGCCCAGCGCACGCAGGGCGGGAACGACAGTACGTCCTCCTACATCGAAATCACTGTTCACTGAGCCGCCCGCGTCGATCAGCACAGTCAAATGGGGCAGCCGGATCAGGGTGCAGTCTCCTTGACCGATGTCTATAAATACCAGCTCACGTGGTGGATGCAGGCGTCCCGGCAACAGGGTCAGCAGAGTGCAGACCAGGAGCGTAGCCAGCACCGCCCGGAAACGCACACGGCCCCACAGCCACGCTGCGCCGGCCACCGCGCACACCGCGTAGGAGACAAAACCGGCAGGCGACACCTGTCCCCAGGTCAACACCGGGGCCTGCCCGAAGGTCTCGACGATGCCCAGCAGCAGTGCCGCCAGCGGTCCCACCAGCGGGTTGACAATGATGGCGCCCGGCCCCAGCAACCCGGCTAGGAAGCCCAGCGGCACCAGCGCAGTCATCACCAGCCCTGCCACCAGATTGGCCGGCAGGCCCACCAGTGGCAACTGGCCGAAGGTCCCCGCGATCACCGGAAGCGTACCCAGTTCGGCCAGCACGGTGGCCACCAGCGCCAGTCTCAGCCACAGGGGCCAGCGTTCCGGCAGCTTCCCAGCGGCCTTCAATGACAGGGTCAGGGCCAGCACCGCCAGAAACGACAGCTGAAAGCCGACGTCCAGCAGCCACAGCGGAAACAGCAGCAGACAGACCAGAGCAGTCAGCGCCATCAGGCCGTAGGGATCGGGCCGCCCGCGTCCCAATGCCAGGGCGGCCAGCACTGTGAAGCCCATGATCACCGCGCGAGTGATGCTGGGGGACACGCCAACCAGGGCCAGGTAGGGCAGCAGCAACAGGGCCGGCACGCCGAAGCGCAGGAGTGGAGGCCACCTCAGCCAGCCGAAGATCCAGATCAGCACCACCGTGATCAGCGCGACGTTCTGCCCCGAGAGGGCCATCAGGTGGGCCAGGCCGGAGCGGTTGAAGCCATCCCGGATTCCATAGCCCGCCGTAAATTCCTCGCGGCCTATGTCGTTCCGGTCTTCCAGCTCGATGGCAGTCATCAGCGCGGCCTCACGTGCCGGGAGGCCCACCGTCAGGCCGCGCCGGAACCAGCCGCGCAGCCCCCTTTCCACCTGACTGCTGCGGACTTTCGCGGCCACCAGTACCGCGCTGGGGGTGGGGAGAAAGACCCCGCCCTGGGCGCGCAGCCACGCTGCCTGATTGAAGCCGCCAGGGGTCCGCTGGCCTTCGGGGGCCACCAGCCGTCCGCTGACCACCAGCTGGCCAGGTTTCGAGGTGGGTTTGGGGGCGACTGCCAGCCGCGCGTGCGGTTCCCTGAGAGTCAGAAACTGTCCGTCCCATTCTCCGGTCAGCGTGACCTGCGCGCCCAGCCACGGGGCCAGCGGATCGGCCCGCCCGGTGACCAGCCGTTCGGAGCCCAGCCCCAGCGCCGCACCTAGCAAGGCCAGCGCGGCCAGGGGCAGGCGGGCATCGCGCAGGGCCAGAATGATGCCCGACAGCAGCGTCAGCACGCCCCACCACACGCCCAGCCCCAGTTGAATCCCTCCGATGACGCCCAGCACAGCGGGAATGGACCACGCCAGTCGTCCTGACGGATTCTGGGGCGTGAGGAGAGTCGGGGAGCGCGCAGCCTCCTGCACTAGTAGCTGACCAGCGGGATCAGGACTTTCAGCGTCGCCTCGCCCATACCCTTGATGGCGTCCAGATCCGCCTGTGACCGCAGAGGCCGGGCGGCGATGATCTTGGCCGCCATTGACGGGCCAACTTTGGGCAGCGCCTCCAACTGCTCCTGAGTCGCGGTGTTCAGGTTGACCCGTCCCGAGATCAGGGGCTGAATGCTGGCCGTGGTGGGATAGGTGGGCGGCTCCCTATCCGTCGTCAGTGTGTTGGCCATCGGTGTGGCCGGTGCGGGCAGGGCCACACGCGTTACGGTTGGAACCTGCGGACGCGGCAGTACCAGAGGGGCTAGAGCCAGCACTCCCACCAGCAGCACGCCTACGCCCAGTCCCAGATTCCATCCGCGCCTGTCACTGGCCATACCAGGGCATTCTAGGGATCAGAGGCCCAGGATGTGCACGAAAATGCCGCGAACAGGCATCCCTAAAAACCGAAAGGCCCGAGGATGGGCTTCCGCCCTGTCTTTGGCTTGCATGAACTTTTGAGAGGGGTTGACCCTCAGCTGCCCCGGTAGGTGCTGTAGGACCACGGCGTCATTACCAGGGGAACGTGGTAATGGGCGTCCGGGTGGCCCACCGTGAAGCGCAGGGTCACCACGTCCAGAAAGGGTGGATCGGCGGCAGCATCGAAATTTGCGAAATAGTCGGCGACGTGGAAGGTCAGCTCGTAGGTGCCGGCCTGCAGGCTGCCACGTTCGATCAGCGGAGCGTCGGTGCGCCCGTCAGCGTTGGTGACGGCGGCAGTGAGTTTCTTGCGCTCCTCACTCTCGACGTGACGCTCGATGTGCCACAGCTCCACCCGGACGCCCTGGGCAGGACGGCCCCGCGCGGTGTCCAGCACGTGCGTGCTCAGTCCGGCATGGGCGGCCATTAAGCGCGCTCCACCCAGCCTTCCATCAGGCCATAGGGTTCGGGATCAACATGCATGATCTCCAGATTGTTCTCCAGGCCGAAGCGCTGCAGGTTGTACTGCAGGTGGTGTTTGTTGGGCATGCGGAACCAGATCCGCGAGATCTCGGGGCAGGCCGACAGCACGGCCTCACCCATCAGGTACAGCGTGTTCTGGAGGCTGGGTGAGTAGTGATCGGTCAGGGTCTCCTGAAGCTGCCTGAAGACCCTGGCCCACACGGCGTCGTAGTCGGCACTGTCGGTGTTGTACTCCCACCTGGCGGTGATAAAAGTCGCCATCACGCGTTCGTGCGTCTCCGGCAGTGTGGTGAAACGCTCGTCGAGTCGGTAGTTCTCCCAGCCGCTCTCGGTGGTTTTCAGGACGTACAGCTCCTCGATGCCGGAAGTGACCTTGAAGGTCTCGCCGTCCTCGCTCTCCACGCGTCCGGTGCGCTTGGGCATCTGGCGGACGAAGGAATGATCATGGCCCTGGCCGTTCACCTGCACGCGGTCCCAGAGGTGCTCAGTGAACTCCACAAAGCCGCCCGACACCCTGGCCCCGGTGTGGACGAAGTGAGCCACGAGTTCCTTGCCGAACTCCTCAGGGCTGCTCCCAAAGCCTTCCTTGGCCAGCCCGTAGATGGTGTTGCGGACCGTGTCGGTGGCGATCAAGTCGGTGTTGTCGCCCCGGCTATGCGCAGCGTCGAAGTCGCCGGTCATCGCCACGCGCACCTGCAATTCACGGATCTCGTGACGCTTGCTGTCGCGGTTGATCTTCATCAGGTTAACTTCGGCCTTGCCGTAGTTGTTCTCGCCCAGCTTCACTTTGACCCTGGGTTTCTTGTTCTCGGTCTGAGTCATAGGCCTTCCCCCTCACTTCCCGTTGCCGTCGGCGATCAGGTCCAGAATGCGCAGCCGGGCAATCCGGCTGATCTCATGCAGGGCGGCGGCCCGCTCCTGCTCTGGCGTGTTGGCCAGCCGTCGCCTGGCCCCCTCGAAGATGCTGTCCTTGTCATTCTCGCGCACGCACACCACGTAGGGCAGATCGAACTTCTCATGGTAGGCCTCGTTCAGCCGCCCGAACTCGGCGAACTCGTCTGGACTCAGGCGGTCCAGCCCCGCCGAAGCCTGCTCATGGGCGCTTTCAGCGGTCAATTCTCCGGCCAGCGCCGCCTTGCCCGCCAGATCCGGATGGGCGCGGATCAATTTCAACTGCGCAGCCTTAGAGTCGTCCTGTACAGCGGTCCTGAAGGCATCGGCTATCTCTTCAACATGCTTGAAGGGACGCTGTGCAGCGGCGGCCTCGGCATATTGCGGCGAATGCTCCAACACCCCGGCGAAATAGTGGGTAAAGGCGTCGGTGCTCAGAGCGTTCACGTCTTCGAGGCTCAGGCGGTCAACATGGGCGGGACTACGGGTCAAAAGACACCTCCGGCGGAATGGGCAGCGGCTGAGCTAAAACTACTTAGATGACTAACTATTGGACTCCCGTATCTTACGGATTCGTAGCGGGGGTGTCAAGCCGGAGCCTTCTTGAGAGGTTTAGAGCGGACGTGCGGCGCGCCTGGGCTGAAGGGAAGCCACCCACGCCGCTGCTTCTCATCATGCGACTGTCCTCGGCCTACTTTTCTTGAGTGTGGTCATGTTAACCTGTAGAGCGGAGGCCCGGCACCTGCTGCCCTGAAATAAAAGGTGCCCGGCGGAATACGACACATGGATTATTACGAACTGCTGGGCGTGACCAGGACTTCAAGCGCCGACGAAATCAAATCTGCCTACCGCAAACTGGCCCTCAAGTACCACCCGGATCGCAACAAGGAAGACGGCGCGCACGAGAAATTCGCGCAGATCAGTGAGGCCTACTCGGTGCTGTCTGACACCGAGAAACGCGCGCACTACGACCGCTTCGGCTCGGCCCCCGGTGCGGGGATGCCCGGCGGCGATCCGTTCGGTGGCATGGGCGGTGCGGGCTTTGACCCGATGGACATCTTCGAGCAGCTCTTCGGCGGGATGGCCGGTGGGCGTGGGCGGCGTGGCCCGGCCCGCGGCGATGACCTGGAAACCGAAGTTCAGGTCACGCTGCTGCAGGCGCGTGCGGGCGAGGAGGTCGAGGTGGTCGTAGACCGCCTGACCGAGTGTGAACACTGCCACGGCAGCAAGACCGAACCCGGCGGCAAGCCTCCCAAGGCCTGCCCCACCTGCTCTGGTGTTGGAGCGGTGCGGGCCCAGGCCCGCACGATCTTCGGCGTGGTGGAGACCCAGCAGCCCTGCCCCACTTGCCGGGGCGAGGGCCAGATCATCCAGGACCCCTGCACCGTCTGCAAGGGACGCGGGCGTACCCTCAAGGCAGAAAAGGTAGGCGTCAAGCTGCCGCGCGGCATCGATGAGGGCTACCGCATCCGGGTCTCGGGCATGGGCAACGAGGGGCCGGGGGGCAACGGTGATCTTTACGTGCACATTGAGATGGAAAGTCATCCTGAATTGCGCCGCGAGCAGGAACACCTGATCTACGCGGCCAGAATCGGGTTTGCTAAGGCGGCTCTGGGCGGCCACGTCACAGTGCCCACACTGGACGGTGAGCAGGTGGTGGAGGTCAAGCCCGGCACCCAGCATGGCGAGTTGCACCGCCTGACCGGTCAGGGCATGCCCCGCTTGCAGGGACGCGGCAGCGGTGACCTGATTGTGGAATATGACGTGACTGTGCCGAAGCCTAAGGAGCTGACTCCCGAAGCCCGCGAGGCGTTGCTGGCCTACGCCCGCGCGGT
The DNA here is from genome assembly GCF_014201875.1 of Deinococcus humi. Taxonomy (NCBI): domain Bacteria; kingdom Thermotogati; phylum Deinococcota; class Deinococci; order Deinococcales; family Deinococcaceae; genus Deinococcus; species Deinococcus humi. Next base: position 92,261 of record NZ_JACHFL010000018.1, read on the forward strand.
GGGCGATGAGGTCAACGAGAAACACGAAGGCTTTTTCGACAAGGTAGGTAAGATTTTCCGGGGCGACTGAACGTCTGACTTTTCGGTCCCGACCCTGGGCATTGGCCTGGGGTCTTTTTGCTGATTGTGGGGCTATCGGCATGCTCCCCGAGTCCACATGAGGAGGCCCGTTATCCATCCGTCAGTCGCGGGCGGCAACCTGCCGGGTCTGGGCGCGCACCACTCCAGCAGCCTGGCCTCTGCCTTCCAGAGCAAGGTGGACAACCTGACCGATGCCATTGACTTCACGCCCGCACAGCGTCAGCTCTTGGATGCATTCAGCTGAGTAGACCTTCGATCCGGCCCAGAACAACATGCAGGTGTTCAGGCTGAATGGAGTTCAGTCAAGCATCCTGTTTCCCAATGACTATCGCTACAGTTTCTGGCCGCCGCTGGACTTGTAGAGCGGGCAATGGGGGGGCAGAACGGAATTACCAGCGAACGGGGAGCCCCGTCCGCGCGCTCTCGTAGCCGCCCAGCACCAGCCTCACACTTTCTCGGCCATCCTCGCCGGTACACACCACAGGCGTGCCCTGCTGAATGCTCTGCACAAAGGCCACGACGCCGCGCATATGGGCGTTGTCTGACGTGGCGAAGTCATACCACGTCTCGTCGGTCTGGCCCCACTGGCTGTAGCCGAATTCGCGGTTGACAAAGCGCAGGCGCGGTTTGCCCAGGCGGTTGCTGCATTCCAACGCGCCCTCGGTGCCGTAGACGGCGAAACTTTCCTCCCAGCCCGTCGCCGTCCACGCGTTCTCCACACTGGCGAACGCGCCGCTGCGAAATTCCAGGTTGGACACGCTGGTGTCCTCCACCTCAATGTCGAACTTCAGCGTGCCCATGCGGGCGTAGATACTGCTCACGTCGCCGCCGAGGTGCCGCGCTAGATCCATCATGTGACAGCCGTTGTCCAGCAGTGTGCCGCCGCCCGACGCCGCCAGACTGCCGAAAGCCCCCCGCACCTCTGGGGCACCGCCCCAATCGTGGGCCTGCCGCAGGCGCATAAAGGTCACTCGCCCGATACGGCCCTCGTCAATCAGGCGCTTGGCCGTCTGCACAGGCGGACTGGAACGCAGGTGGTGTCCGGTCTGGAGGATGGCCCCGCCTTCCCGCGCCGCAGCGATCATCTCGTCGCAGGCAGCCAGATCCAGGGACAGCGGTTTCTCGCACAGGACGTGAATGCCGCGCCGCAGAGCCGCCAGGGCCGCAGGCGCATGGAAGGCGTTGGGCGTGCAGATACTTACCGCCTGCACCTCCCCACCCTCCAGCATCGCCATAAAATCGGCGTAGCCGCGCGCGTTCCACTCGGTTTCGCGTCGGGAGCGGGTCTCGGGATGTGGCTCGGCGAAGGCCGCCAGGTGCGCCCCCGCGTGCCGGTAGCCCTCGAAGTGCCGCTGCGAGATGGCCCCCGCGCCGATGATACCGACATTCAAAGGAGCGTCTGTCACAGCTTTTCCAGGGGCTGTGGCCGGTGCCCGAACGAGCGTGGCGCGCTGGCTGTGGGGGCGGCCCAGCGGGCGGCGTTGGCGATCACCTGCTGAATTTGCGCGTGGTGGTACGTCGGGAAGGTTTCGTGGCCGGGCCGGAAGTAGAAGATCTTGCCGCTGCCGCGCGTGAACGTGCAGCCGCTCCTGAAAACCTCGCCGCCCGCGAACCAGCTCACGAAGACCAGCTCTTCGGGCACCGGGATGTCAAAGTGCTCACCGTACATCTCCTCGTGCTCCAGCTCGATCATTTCGCCCACGCCCTGTGCAACGGGATGGGCAGGGTTGACCACCCACAGCCGCTCCTTCTCGCCCACCTCGCGCCACTTCAGGTCACAGCCGGTGCCCATCAGCGTCTTGAAGGGCTTGCTGAAATGCCCCGAGTGCAACACGATCAGTCCCATCCCGTCCAGCACGCGGGCCACCACTTTCGCGGCGACATCGTCCGACACGTCGCCGTGCGCCTTATGGCCCCACCACAGCAGGACATCGGTGCTGGCCAGAACCTCGTCATTCAGGCCGTGTTCCGGCTGATCCAGGGTGGCTGTCCGAACCCCCTCAAAGCCGTGTGCCCGTAACCCGTCGGCGATCACGGTGTGAATGCCGTTCGGATAGTGAACACTGACCTTGGGGTTTTCCAGCTCGTGGCGGTACTCGTTCCAGACGGTCAGGCGCGGTGAGGAGGATAGGGTCATAGCAACACTGACTGTAGCGCGCGCTGGGAGTGGACTGCGGCCTCTGGTCTTTCCATTAATGTCCGGATCCTGCGCATTGACCCTACTCAGGTTGGGCTGAAAAACGCAGCTGGGTTTGCGTGTGGTAACGCTGGGTGGGCTGCACGATGCTTGATCCCGTTCCGAGACGGTCGAGCAGGGGCTGATTCACCGCGTCGGGGGCCTGCTGTGTTTCCAGGCAGACGGCTGACCGCCAGCCGTAGCGCGCCCCGTCCCAGCCGACCATCTGTCCGCTCAGGAAGTTGCCGCTGTAGAGCTGCACCCCGTTCTCCGTGGTCCAGATCTCCATCTGGCGTCCGCTCACGGGATCGTGAAGCGTCCCGGCGTGGCGCAACTCGCCCCCGACATCGGGAAGGACGAAGTGATGATCGTAGCCTCCTGTCCGCTGAAACTGCTGATCCTCGACCTCAATATCCTGACCCAGCGGTTTGGCCGTGCGGAAGTCGAAGGGCGTTCCCGCCACGGTCCTCAGTGCCTCTGGAATCGCGGTATCGTCCACTGCCAGAAACTGCTCAGCGGCCAGGGTCAGGGTTTGTCCCAGAACACTCCCCGCGCCCCCGTCGGCCAGATTCCAGTACGCGTGATTGGTCATGCTGATCGGGGTGGGCGCGTCGGGTTCGGCCCAGCAGTCCAGCGTCAGCACCCCGTCGTCGCTCAGGGTGTAACGGGCGGTCACGTCCACAGCCCCTGGATAGCCCTCCTCACCGTCCGGGCTGCGGTAACGGAAGACCACACCGCGCACACCGCCCTCCTCGTCGGGCAGTGCCTCTCCCTGCCAGCGCACGGCATGGAAGCCGCCAGGCCCACCGTGCAGATGGTTGGGTGCGTTGTTGATCGCCAGTTGGTACGCCTCGCCTTCCAGCTCAAAGCGTCCGCGCGCGATCCGGTTGGCGACCCGGCCAATCGTCGCGCCGAAGTACAGGGCGTCGTCCTGCTCCAGGTAGGCCTCCAGATCGGGGTGGCCCAGGAGCACGTCGCCCGGCCGGCCGTGGCGATCCGGCACCTGCACCCGCAGCAGCCGCGCGCCGTACTCACCCAGCGTGACAGTCAGGCCGTTCGCGGCGCGCAGCACGAAAAGCTGAACGTCCTGGCCGTCCGGCAGCGTTCCCCAATGCCGCGTCTCAAGGTCAGTGATGGAGGACATCATTCCACCTCCAGCATGGCTTTCCAAAGGTCCAGGTCCTCGCCCACGCTCAGCACCTTGCCGCCGCGCACCAGCGGTAGCCGCAGCAACTCGGGTGTCTCGATGACCTTGGCAATAATGCCGTCTTCAGTGGTTCTCAGGTAGGCCAGATTGCTGCGCTCATAGGCTTTGCCTTCCAGATCCAGCAGGGCGTTCAGGCCGAATTTCTGCACAAAACGCGTCAGTTCTCCCTTTGCCAGAGGGCGCTGCGTCAAATCCACAAAATGAATCTTGATCTTGCGCTCCTTGAAAAACCGCTCGGCGGAGCGGGTTTCCTTGCTTTTCCGGGTGCCGAAGACCTGAACCTGGGGAGCATTCATAGGAGAAAGTGTAGACGTAAAATTCGCGCCTGCGTCTTCCGGTCGCGTTCTATTCTGACAACGTGAAGGCCCGTCTCTTTGTCCCATTCATCATTGCCGCCCTCTTCTGTCCGGTTTCGGGAGCGCAAACGCTGCCGCCCGAGGCGTCCAGCCTCACGTTGACCTCGGAAGGACTGCTGAGACTGACCACATCTATCGACAGGGCGGTGCCGCTGTACTGGCGTGACTGGATACAGCGCTTCGCTATCGGAAAGGTCAAGCCGGATGGCACCCTGGATCTCCGAATCGAATCGCTGGTCAGGGCCAGGGTACGTATGGGCTCGCTGATAGACTGGAAGGCCACCCATGGGCGCAACTGCGATGTGCAGTGCAGGACCTGAACGTTGAGCAAGATGCCAGGGTGCAGTCGCTGGGTGCGCCGGAATACGACGTGCCGGGCCAGCGATATCTCGTGCGTCCGGAAATGGCTGTCAGGAATCCGGACGGCACCATTATGCTTAAGTACCTGCTCTTTGTGTATGCCGAGAGTGCCGGGCGGCTATCCGGAACCTTAGGGTGCGGGGGAGAGATCACCCCCTAGGACATGACCCTGCACCCTGGATGGAACGCGGTGGACGAAACTCAGAGCCTGGGCACCGATGATCAGTTCGGCCCCACGAGGTATGACAACGCGCGCCCCCTTCTGAACTACACCGGTCCCTGGACTTCCTTCAAACAGAAGTAGAGCGGAGACGAGGGCAAATCAGTTGGTGTAAAACCCCATCTCTCCGTCTGGGCCGCCCATCGGCAGCCCCAGATGGTCATAGGCGTGCGCTGTCGCCACACGTCCGCGCGGCGTGCGTTTGATAAAGCCCAGCTGGATCAGGTAAGGCTCGTATACATCTTCCAGGGTCAGTGCATCTTCCGAAATAGCGGTGGCCAGGGTGTCCACCCCGACTGGCCCACCTGCAAAGCGGTGAATCAGCGTTTCCAGATACTTCTTGTCGCGGTCGTCCAGCCCCGCCGCGTCCAGCCCCAGTTTGTCCAGGGCGCTGTAAGAGCGCTCCAGCTCAATGGTGCTTTCCCCGGCCACCTCGGCATAATCGCGGACCCGGCGCAGCAGTCGTTTGGCAATTCGCATAGTCCCCCGCGAACGTGCGCCGATTTCCAGTGCGGCTTCCTCCTGCAACCCGAACCCCAGCAGCCGGGCGTCACGCAGCAGGTTGGTGGCGATTTCCTCCGAGGTGTAATACTCCAGGTGTTCAATGATGCCGAAGCGCGAACGCATAGGCGCACTGATCAGGCCGGGGCGCGTCGTGGCACCTACCAGCGTGAAACGTGGCAGCGGTAATTCGATGGTGCGCGCCGCCGGTCCCTGCCCCAGCACGATGTCCAGCTTGAAATCTTCCATTGCCGGGTACAGGTGTTCTTCAGCGACGCGTCCCAGACGATGGATCTCGTCGATGAACAGCACGTCGCCCTCCTCCAGACTGTTGGTGAGGATGGCTGCCAGATCGCCTGGTTTTTCAATCGCTGGCCCGGAGGTCACGCGGATGTTCACTCCCAGTTCGGCGGCGATAATGTGCGCCAGCGTGGTCTTACCCAGCCCCGGAGGTCCAAACAGTAACGTATGGTCTAGCGCCTCCTTCCGACCTCTGGCAGCTTGAAGGTACACGGTCAACTTGTCCTTCAGTTTCTCCTGGCCCACGTATTCAGTCAGCGATTTGGGACGCAGGGCGGCGTCGAGCGGTTCGGTCATGCCGATAGTTTAACCTAATTTCGTTCTGAGCGAAACGGGGTAGGATGTTTCGGGTTCGGCAGAATGCAATGGGGATCGCCTCTCGCTGTCTAAGGGGATATTTTCCACGCTGCGCTGGCCCCATAGGTCGTGTCAGTGCGTTCCTGGCAGAGATAGGCCGGTTGGCCTGCTTGGCGGCAAGCCTTAAGACTGATCGGTCCTGTTGCTCCCCTGAGCCCTGGCCCACGCACTATTCTGCCGGGCATGAAGCAGAAACTGTCCACATTGGTGGCCCAGGCGCGCGGAGGCCGGGTGGTCCGCACCGGATTCATGGATGGCGACGAGATTGACCGCCGCCTATTGAACGACGAGGAGGTGCGCCACCGCATCGCTGGGGGCTTCGCTGATGCGCGTCGCGTGGTGCTCACCCTGCATCCGGCCCACATCCCAGAGGTCGACGCGGGCGTGACGGTGCTGCGCCTGACCCCCGCCCAGGCTGCCCCGGCCTGGGACGAGCAGGATTTTCTGGTGCAACTGCGCCGTCTAGAACTTAACGAGGAACAACTGGGCGACGTGCGCGAGGAACGCGGCAGCTTCTTGATCGCCGCCACCGGCAAGGCCGCCCAGACCCTGGAAGCCCTGACGACGCTGGGCGGCCGCGACATTGAGGTAGAGGAGGTCGGCGAGACGGCGGGCCGGGGCAGCAAGACCCGCGAAGTCGTGGTTCCGTCCATGAGGGTCGATGTGGTGGGGGCCAAAGGTTTCGGCGTCAGCCGGGCCTATTTTCAGCAGGGTATTGACGGCGGAAAGGTCCGGCTTAACGGCGGCCCCGCCCGAGCCAGCAGTGACATCCGCGAGGGTGACAGCCTGAGTGCCGATGGCCTGGGCCGCATTGATTTCAAGCGTGTGGTCAATGAAACGCGGCGCGGCAACTACAAGGTGGAACTTGAAGTCCACAAGTAATAGCGTGCGGGGTTTCCCCTCTAAGTGCTGTCTCTTGTGGCGGAGGCTTTCGATCAACCAACTGACGGCGCGGGCGTGCAAGCAAGAGCGGAGACGGCCCTGTCATGATTGACCTGCTCGCCCGCAACCCTGCCCCCGACCCTGCGACGCTGACCGCCGAACTCATGCCCAGTGCCCGCTTTGAGGATGTTCGTTTTGGGACGTATCGGCCCAATGCCGAATATCCCAGTCAGGCTGCAGCGCGTGACAGCCTTCAGACTTTCGTTGACGTGGCGCAACCCAGGTCCGGCGGCCTGCGGTTCTTCCGTCGCCGCCGTCCTGAGGGTAGAGGTGTTTATCTGGACGGCGGCTTCGGCGTGGGTAAGACGCACCTGCTCGCTAGCGCCTACCACGCTTCGGACGGCACACGCGCCATCATGAGCTTCCAGGATTTGATGTATCTGATTGGCGCGCTGGGGATGAACCGCGCAGTAGACGCCTTCCGGAACCATGACCTGCTGCTGATTGACGAGTTCGAGCTGGACGATCCCGGCAATACCCATATGGCCAACACCTTTTTAGGTCAATTGATGCCGGGTGGAACGTCCGTGATCGCTACAAGCAACACCGAACCCGGCGCGCTGGGTCAGGGCCGATTCAATGCGGGAGACTTCCAGCGCCAGATTCAGGGCATCGCCGAGCGGTTTGAGACGCGCCGGCTGGATGGCCCCGACTACCGCCAGCGAGGCACGCGGCCTGAGGATGTGTTTACAGCTGCGGAATACATAGGCTGGCAGGCCGCCCAGGACCCGGACACACTGGCCGTCCTGAGTCATCGTGACCTCAACCGTCACCTGCTGAAAATACATCCCAGCCGTTTCGCCGGGCTTCTGTCAGGCGTCAGCGCCGTGGGGGTGCTCGATCTGGTGCCAATGACGGATCAGAATGTCGCTCTGCGGTTCGTCCATTTCATCGACAAGCTCTACGACCTGGGTTTACCTGCCGTCTTTACAGGCGCGTCGCTCGGAACGCTTTTCAACGACACGTACCGCTATGGGGCCTACGCCAAGAAGTACAGTCGTTGCCTGTCACGCCTCTCCGAACTGTTGCGCGAGTCACGCCAGTCCACCGCATCTTAAAAATTGGGCGTGTGGGGAATTTGTTGTCTGAGCGCATCTTTCTGCTTGTCCTCCCATCAACTCGTGGGCGTCTCAGCGAGGATTGACGAAAGGTGAGTTGGGAGGTGTTGACAGAAAGGCGAATGGCCTGTATCTTTTCTGAGCCTCAAGCGAGGCGGGCAGCATGACAGACCAAGCAGTGCGAGAGTAGGA
>NZ_JACHFL010000019.1 GCF_014201875.1 Deinococcus humi
CCGTAGACATTGGGATTCATGCCGTAGCCGTTGGAGTTGCGCACCGTCAGGTTCATGAACCAGCCGCGGATCAGTTCGCCACGGCCGCGCAGGTTCGAGCCTTCGATGATGACCGGCTCGCTGGTCTTGACATAGACCGCCGGCACCTTAGGGTCCAGGCTCTGCCAGTTGCCACGGTAAGTGCCACCCTTGGTGATTACCAGCGGACCGCTGTACTTCACGTTGGTAGCAGGGGCCGGGGATGGATTGGAGGGAGGCGTGGGCGTCGGGGCAGGCGTGCCGGAGGTTTTGCAGTCGGTGAGCATGGCTCCGCCCCAGTCGGCGTGGTCGTAGTCGATGTTGTCGCCGGCGTCGGTGACCACCAGCTTGAGTTCCTTGCGACCAGCAACACTTACATTGACGGTCTTCGCTTTATCCGCCCCGGTCATTTTGCCGCTGTCGAAGAGCTTGGTGCCGTCGGCGTAAACCTGAAAGATGACGCTGCCACGGCTGCCCACCTCATCGTCGAGGCCGACATCGCTGATAAAGCGGCTGCACTGACCGTTCAGGTTGAAGGTCATCGACGAGTTGGCGTGGATGCCAAACCCGCTGTCGTACTTCTTCCCATTGATGCTCAGCTTGCTTCCGTCCTTGGAGCCTTTCTCGCCGTTACTCATATTCCGTTCGGCAGGACCCCAGCCACTCGTGGCGGCCGTCCACGGCTCGTTGCTCAGCAGGTTGTTGCCGGACCTGAGGGCCTGCGCCTGCAATTCCGTTGCCGTGGAATCCAGATCAGTCAAACCATTGTCATCAGAAACCCACGAGTGGTCCGTGCCGTCGTAGACGAACTGGCTACCATCCCGTTCATCTGCCTGCGGCTGCTGATCCACCTGGGGCTGAGGCGCAGCGGGCTGCTGGGAGCAGGCGGCCAGGGTCAGGGTCAGTGCGAGAGCGGTCAGGGAGAAAGCGGAGCGTTGGGATTGGGGCATGTGGGTTTCCTCTTGAAATGAAACTGGGATGACTGGATCGATTTAGGTCGTGCTTCAAACCTGAAAGCGTGGCCTTCAACGATCGCGTCGGGCGGAGGCGGTGGCCAGTTGGAGACAGAAGCTGTCTTGTTCTGTTGCCAGAGCGCGCCTTGGTGCTTGCACAGTCACCTTAACTAAATCTTATTAGAGCTATCTGCAGAGCTCTCCCACATAACGATTCTCATGTCGCTCATGGTGCCAATGTTTCTTGTCTAGGTTCCTCTTTCTTTCGCTTCGACATGTGGTGACGCGTAACACGCTTTGGGAGTCCACCACGGTTTTCCCTGATATTCAGCCCCGCCTCCTCGTTTTCCAAAATGCATTCCTTCACTGCTCTGGAGAAGGATCAAGTTCTCTCATCTACTGGCCCGCAGTTCTTCATTTACAGGATTATCTGCAGCTAAATCCCCATAACAAAGGCTCTCCACCCCAAGGCCCCCCACGGCCTGAGGACAGGGAGTCGTGAAACGAGCATCGACAGAATCAGGACACGGGTCAGTCGCTTCACCTGTGGCAATGAACCACAGAGGACTGATGTGCGAATCCGCCGTCTTGCGACAGGAAGTTCAGCGTCGCGGCAGAGGGAGAAGTAGGGATAGTCTGCCTGCTACTTGGAAAGAGCACTTGGAATGGTCCAATCGCCCTTCATGGGTTTGCAAGGAGCAAATTCATTGACCTCAGGTTCTGTGTTCACTGACTGACCTGACGCGCACTTCTAGCCCGAGACGGCGATATGCAGCAGTATCGATAAGCCACAAGAAAATACGGCAGCGTCGTGGCTACCGTATTTAAAGTCGAGTTCAGCGCAACCCTGCGATCAGGCGCCGCCAGGAGTTCAGCCTTCAACAGGCTCGACAGACCTGGCAAGTCATGCCACAATGGCCGGCCAACTGCGCCCAGAGGTTCGGGCCTTGTTGAGACTTCTCAGTCCCTGTTGGGTTTACGCCACCGACTCCCGGACAATGCCGCCCGTCAAACCGTCATTGATCCAGAGGTTTACTTGCAGGTTGCTGCTTGGAACCACAGGACCCATCTCTTCCGTCGGCACATGCCAACGCTCACCCTTCACAGTCCTGATCACAACCGAGACGGCCAGCGCCACCAGCAGGCAGAGCGCGATGGCGGCGGGCAACAGCGCAATCATCAGGAAGGTCATACGCCACTTTGACTGTAGATCCCTCTCGAGACTCTGACAGAATTTTGTCAGCGTTTGCATTAAGATATTTATACTCATCCGATACACATATAAGAAGATTGAAACTGAACTCCTATTCGAGTTGTTTCGTCGTTTGGCACGCATGATCCTCTCTCCACAGGCCCACCTGATGCTGCGACGGAGACCTCCGATCTACCCGTCCTCAGCTCACGGACGGCACGCTGCCCTCGCCCCTAGACTCATGGCATGTCAACCTCTTTATCAGAACGCCTGAGTGCCGAACTTTCGGGCTTGAGGAACAGCGGACTGCTGATCAGACCACGGGTGTTGGACGGAGCCAACCGCGCCCGGATGCGGGTGGACGGGCGCGAGGTGGTGAACTTGGCGAGCAACAACTATCTGGGCTTCGCCGATCATCCCCGCCTCAAGGAAAGGGCCGCCGCCTACCTGCGTGAGTGGGGAGTGGGGGCCGGGGCCGTGCGGACTATTGCCGGGACACTGCGGATCCACGAGGAACTGGAAGAACAGTTGGCCGCGTTCAAGCACACCGGCAGCGCACTGGTGCTGCACAGCGGTTTTACCACCAACCAGGGGGTGCTGGGCGCGCTTCTCAAGGAAGGCGATCTGGTGGTCAGCGATGAACTGAACCACGCCAGCATCATTGACGGGTTGCGGCTGACCAAGGCCACCAAGAAGGTCTACAAGCACTCGGACGCCGCCGATCTGGAACGCATCCTGAAAGAAAATGACACGGACGGTCTGAAATTGGTGGTGACCGACGGCGTGTTCAGCATGGACGGCGATCTGGCCCCACTGGACAAGCTGATTGAGGTGGCCCGCAAATACGGCGCGATCACGTATGTCGACGATGCCCACGGCAGCGGCGTGATGGGCGAGGCCGGACGCGGCACAGTGCATCACTTCGGCTTCGAGCATGCTGACGACGTGATTCAGGTGGGTACTCTCAGCAAGGCCTGGGGAGGCGTGGGCGGCTACGCTGCCGGACACGCTGATCTGCGCGAACTGCTGATCAACCGTGCGAGGCCCTACCTCTTCTCCACCGCGCAGCCCCCGGCCGTGGTGGGCGGTCTGGTGGCGGCCATCGAGGAAGTGCAGCGCGATCCCTCGCTGATGCGGCGGCTGTGGGACAACACGCACTACTTCAAGGCCGAACTGGGCAAGCTGGGCTTCGATACCATGGGCAGCGTCACCCCCATTACCCCGGTCCTGTTCGGCGAGGCCGAGGCCGCCTTCGAAGCCAGCCGACTGCTGTTCGAGGAAGGCATCTTCGCCGTGGGCCTGGGCTTTCCCACGGTGCCCCGCGGCAGCGCCCGCATCCGCAACATCGTGACTGCGGAGCATACCCGTGACGATCTGGATCAGGCCCTGTCGGCCTACGAGAAGGTGGGGCGCAAGCTGAAAGTGGCAGGCGTCTGATCGACTACCGCGTGCGCGAGTGGCCACAGCTGGCGGCGCTGGGAGAACTTCGTGAGGCCGCGTGGGGCGGGCGGGATGACGGGCACGGATGGCCGCCCGTGCTCGGACGCAGCCTGACCTGGGTCACCGCCTTCAACGGCGAAACGCTGGTGGGCTTCGTCAACGTCGCCTGGGACGGTGGTGTGCATGCCTTTTTGCTGGACACCACGGTTCATCCAGATTGGGGGCGACGCGGAATAGGGAGCAGTCTCGTCAGGGCGGCTACGCAGGCAGCAAAAGCGGAGGGGATCCACTGGCTCCATGTCGATTATGAGCCACAGTTACAGACCTTCTATAGGTTGTGCGGCTTCCAGCCCACGTCAGCGGGACTCCTGAAACTGAATTGATCCTTCCGCTCCCTCTCAGGCCGGCCCAGCTATCATCGGCCCCATGACCGCCGCACCGAAAAAGCCCTCCGTGGGTGACAAACAGGACAAGGGCAGCGACGTGCAGGCCATGTTCGCCGACATTGCTCCTCGTTACGATCTGCTCAACCGCGTCCTGAGTCTGGGGGTGGACCGAGGCTGGCGGCGGGAGGCGGCGCGCGAAGCCCTTGCCTTTGCCCCCACGCGGGTCCTGGATGTGGCGACTGGGACGGCAGATTTCGCGCTGGAACTGAAACGCCGTTCGCCGGACTCGGAGGTGGTGGGCAGCGATTTTGTGCCGCAGATGCTGGCAATCGGGCGAGCCAAGGCGGCCTCACGGCATCTCGAGATCGTCCTGGAAGAAGGAGATGCGCTGAACCTGCCCTACCCGGACGGCAGTTTCGACAGCGTGACCTGCGCTTTTGGGTTCCGCAACTTCGCCGACTACGCGCGTGGGCTGTCGGAGTTCTGGAGGGTGCTGGCCCCCGGCGGGCGGGCTGTGATCCTGGAGTTTCCACCGCCCCGCGCCGGGCTGTTCGGGTCTCTTTTCCGCTTCTACTTCCAGCATGTCCTGCCCCGCATCGGCGGCCTGATCAGCGGCAACGCGGGGGCATACACCTACCTGCCCGAGAGCGTGCTGGCCTTTCCGCCCCCCGAACGCTTGGCCGACCTGATGCAGGCCACAGGCTTCCGCACCCGTTACCGCCTGCTGACCTTTGGCATCGCGGCCATCCATGTGGGGGACAAGCTGTAGAGCGGGAAGGCTGTTCTGATTCAGGGAGAGTGGAACCAGTCACCCCCATCACTAAAAGCCTCGTCTTCAGCCACCAGACACGCCCAGTTCCGCACCACGGTACGGGTGCGCTGCCCTGGGCTTGACCTCGGCGTGGGCCAGCAGTTGAGTGGGCTCAGTCCTTACTGTCCGGCAGGCGTGGACCAAGCGGCGAGAGCGGCCCGCGCCACCGCCACCTCGTCCCAGGGGAGGGTTTCGTGCGCGCGTTCCAGTGTGTCCTCCGGTCCCTTGCCCGCCAGCAGCACGGTGTCGCCTGATCGCGCCTGCCCGATGATCCAGGCGATGGCCTCTGCCCGGTCTGGGATGGTGGTGAACGTCCCCTGTCCCCCCTCCCGCGCCCCGCGTTCCATCTCGCGCAGGATGTCGTCCAGGGGGGTGTCGCGGCAGTCTTCCTCGGTGAAGACGGCGTGATCGGCCAGCCGGGAGGCCACCTCGCCCAGCGGCGCGCGCTTTCCCGGATCGCGCGGCCCACCCGCCGAACCGATGAGCACCCAGAGACGGCCCGGCGTGGTGGTCCGCAACGTTGCCAACGCTTTTTCCAGGCTGGGCGGCGTGTGCGCGAAATCCACGATCACGCGGGGCAGATCCTCTCCGGCGGCCAGCAGTTCCATGCGGCCTGGCACCCCCCGGAAGGAGGCCAGCCCCGCGATCAGTTGTTCAGCCGTCGCGCCGAGCTGCGCCGCCGCCGCCATGCCGGCCAGCGCGTTCGCCACGTTGAAGCGTCCGATCATGGGAAGATTGGCCCGGAATTCACCCAGCGGCGAGGTCACCCGGAACGTCAGACCGTTGACCCCCTCCTCGACTTCAGACGCGCTCCAGTCGGCCTGCTCACCCTCGGCGCTGTACGTCGTTTCACCCCCGGCCAGACCGGTCAGTCGTACCGTCCACGGATCGTCTGCATTCAGGACGGCGTGACGGGCGCGTTCCACCAGCTTGCGTTTCTCGGTGAAGTAGTTCTCCACGGTGCCGTGGAAATCCAGATGTTCGCGGCTCAGGTGAGTCCAGACCGCCACAGCCCAGTCCACACCGCGCACCCGGTCCAGCGCCAGGGCGTGACTGCTGGCCTCCAGCACTGCCGCGTCCGCGCCCGCCGTGACCAGCTCGCGCAGGGTGCGCTGGACCTGTGGGGCCTCCGGGGTGGTGAAGTGAGCCGGAAAATGTCGCAGTTGGCCGTCCGGCAACTCGTAGCCCACCGTGCTGAGAAGTCCTGTTTTCAGGCCAGCCGCCCGCAGCAGATGGCGGGTCAACCACGCGGTGGTGGTCTTGCCGTCGGTCCCGGTGACGCCCACCACCCGCAATGCCCGGCTGGGGTGGTCTGCCAGCGCTGCTGCCGCGTCCGCCAGCGCCGCTCGGGCATCCGGTACGCGCAGGTACGGCAACGGCGAAACCAGACCGTCCGGCAGCCCCTCGCCCAGCACCGCCACCGCGCCCGCCCGCTGCACCTCCTGAAGAAAATTGTGGCCGTCGAAGCGTGCTCCACGAATCGCCACAAACACGTCGCCGGGTCCGGCCCAGTCAGCGTTGTGCGTGACGCCGCGCACCTGTGGATCTGGCAGATCGGTCAGGGAAAGATTGAGGGCGGCGGCCAGGGCTTGCAGACGCATGCGCCGAGGGTAGCAGGGGCAGGCGTCAGGCGAGCGATTGCCATGTCGGGCAGCAACGGGGATATCCAAAGGACACATCAGACCACTCCAATCTCCGAGTTATTGCGCCCACCGAGCCTCCTGAAGGCATCACGCGCACCCCAACAGCTAATGCCATGCACCACATCTTCAACAGTCTGGGAGACGTCCTCTCAACTCTGAACTGCTCAAGGAATTATTTGAGCTCAGGTTGAGAACCTACTCCTGCCCAATTCCGTCCTTTAGACAATTTTTCCTCTTAATCAACACAACTGAAAAATGTTGACAGAGTTTTGAAAATCTTTTACACTCTGCGGAAATTAGACAGCTAAGTAAAGCCGGAGGAGCGGTAGGTGGGATAGGAAGCACGGGGAAAGCCTGGGCAGCACACGCAACGGGCCACTTCTAGACGCATCAACGCAATCTGCACTGACCCACACGGTCAGCTCCGGAGGAAACATGACGACAGCCCGTAACCCGAACGCCGTCCACCCCGTCGACGAGGTTCTACCCCCGCAGAATATGATCGCCTTCGGCCTGCAGCACGTCCTGAGCATGTATGCCGGCATCGTGGCTGTGCCGCTGGTGCTGGCGACGGCGCTGGGCCTGGACAGCGAGACCGTGGTCCGCATCATCGGCGCAAGCTTTTTCATGTGCGGCGTCGCCACGCTGATCCAGACCATCGGGTTCCCCGGTTTCGGGGCCAGGCTGCCCATCGTACAGGGCACCACCTTCGCCTCGGTGGCCACCATGATCGCCATTGGCAAGGCCTACGGGCTGCCGGGCATTTTTGGGGCGGTGATCGCCGGGGGCGTACTGACCGTGCTGCTCGCGCCGTATTTTTCCAGACTGTTGCGCTTCTTTCCGCCAGTGGTGGCCGGAACCGTGATCCTGATGATCGGGGTCTCGCTGATGCCCGTGGCGATCAAATGGGCTGGCGGCGGCGTACCCGGCACCCCCAACTTCGGTGATCCGGCCAACCTGGGCCTGGCCACGCTGACCCTGGTGATCGTGCTGCTGCTCACGCGCTTTGGGCGGGGCTTCCTGAGCCGGGTGGCCGTCCTGCTGGGGCTGGTCATCGGTACCATCGTGGCCGCCGCGCTCGGTCTGGCCGACTTCTCCAAAGTGGCGAGCGCCCAGTGGTTCGGCTTCACCGCACCCTTCCATTTCGGCACGCCCACCTTCAGCCTCGTTCCGGTGCTGTCCATGCTGCTGGTGATGCTGGTGGTCATGGTAGAAACCACCGCCGATCTGCTGGCGATTGGTGAGGTCACCGAGAAGGACGTGGATGCGGGCGACGTGGCCAGGGGCCTGCGCGCCGACGGCCTCTCCACCGCGCTTGGCGGCGTCTTCTGCGCCTTTCCTTTCACCGCCTTTGCCCAGAACGTCGGCCTGGTGCGCTTTACCGGAATCAAGAGCCGCTTCGTGGTGGCCGTGGCCGGCGTGATCCTAATGCTTCTAGGCTTTCTGCCCAAGCTGAGCGCGGTGGTCTCGGCTATTCCGCTGCCCGTGCTGGGCGGCGCTGGGCTGGTGTTGTTCGGCACGGTGGCCGCCGCCGGGGTGCAGACGCTGTCCAAGGTCAACATGAACGACACCCGCAACCTGATCATCGTGGCCGTCAGCGTGGCGCTGGGCGTGATTCCCTCCACCGTGCCCACCCTGTACGAGAAACTACCCGAACAGGCCCAGCTCTTCCTGGACAGCGGCATCACTTCCGCCGCGCTGGCCGCGATCATCCTGAATATCCTGTTCAATATCGTGGGCAACAACACGCCGCACCCGTCCTCGCTGGCGACCTCGGCGAGCCACGCGCCGGAACCGGGCGATGTTCACAGCTGATCCAGCCTAGCGCGGCAGCGTCTGGCGGCCCCTCTCCTCCGTGGAGGGGCTTTTTCATCTGCCTCCGTCAGCGTGGCCTGCGCGTCCTCCCGCCCACCAGATGTGCCAGGATGCCCCCTGATGTTCCAGGCCCTGAGCAACGTGCTGCTGCCCGTGATGATTGTCGCCGGACTGGGGGCGCTGCTGGCCTCGCGCATGCGGATCGATCAGGTGACGGTCTCGCGCCTCACCATGTACCTGCTGATTCCGGCACTGGTACTGGACGTGATTCTGAGGACCCCTGTCAAGGTCGCCGAGGCCGGGCAACTGGGGCTGGCCTTCCTGTTGGTGATGGGCCTGTCGCTGGGCCTGGGCTGGCTGACGGGCCTGGGTCGCCCGGGCGCCGAACGCCGCAGCCTGAGCGCCGCGTCGGGCATCTGGAACAGCGGCAATATGGGGCTGCCTATTGCGCTGTTCGTGTTCGGACAAAGCGGCTTTGACCGGGCGACCGTCGTTTTCCTGGTGTCCATCATCGCCATGTACATAGTCGGGCCGGCCATCTACGGCTCGGCCTCCCGGGCGGGCGGGCGGCACGGCGTGGCTGAAATCTTCAGATCGGTCTTCCGGCTCCCCACCGTGTGGGTGGCATTGATCGCTGTGGCGCTGCGGGAGCTGAACGTGCCGCTGCCGCAGGGGGTGACCCGGGGGGTCTCGC
The DNA here is from genome assembly GCF_014201875.1 of Deinococcus humi. NCBI lineage: Bacteria > Thermotogati > Deinococcota > Deinococci > Deinococcales > Deinococcaceae > Deinococcus > Deinococcus humi. The sequence continues at coordinate 8,953 of NZ_JACHFL010000019.1, forward strand.
TGCTGGCCGAGGCCACCCTGCCCCTGGTGCTGCTGTCCCTGGGCCTGCAACTGGGCGCAGGAGGCTGGCCGCCGCTGCACCGCCGTGTGTGGCTGGCCGGCGCAGCGCGGCTGATCGGCGGGCCGCTGATTGCGCTGGGCGTGGGCTCTGCCGTGGGCCTGCGGTCCGAGTCGCTGGCGGTGCTGATCCTGTCGGCCAGCATGCCCACCGCTGTCAACGCGCTCTTGATCGCGCAGGAATACGGCGGCGACTCGGAGACGGTAGCGGGCGTGGTGCTGGTCACCACACTGGGGTCCGTGCTGACCATCGCAGCGGTGGTGGCGCTGCTGCCAGGGCTGGGGTAGACCGGCAGGCCACTTTCCTGGGCGGCGGCCCGCTAAACTCCGGGGGTGATGGCACAGACGGCGGCAGGAGGTCAGAAGACGGTGCTGGTGATCGTGGGCGGCAGCATGGCGGCCATCAAAGCACCCTCTGTGCTGCGGCGGCTCCGTGAGCGCGGCGCACGGGTCAACGTGATCGCCACCCGCGCCGCCCTGGCCTTTGTGACCGAGCTGAGCCTGTCCACCGCTGCCGACGGCCCGGTGGGGACCGACGAGGCGTGGTTCACTCCCCGCCCTGACGCCCTGCATCTGAGCATGGCGAAGGCCGACGCCGCCGTGATCGTGGGCGCCTCCGCCGAACTGCTGGCAGGGGCGGCGCACGGGCATGCGGGCGACCTGGCACTGGCGACGCTCCTGAGCGTCCCGGGACCGGTGCTGTGGGCGCCGGCCATGAACGCGGCCATGTGGCGAAATCTGGCGGTGCAGGCCAACGTGAAGCGGCTGCGGGAGTGGGGCCACCAGTTTCTGGGGCCAGAGGTGGGCGCGTTCGGCACGCACGGTGAGGGGACAGGCCTCGGGCGCATGGCCGAGCCGGAGGAGATCGCTGCCGCCGTGATGGAAGTGCTGCGCCCCCCCACGCCACATGATCTGGCCGGGCTGAAGGTGGTGGTGTCCGCCGGACCAACACGCGAGTACCTGGACCCGGTGCGCTTTATCAGCAATCCCAGCAGCGGCAAGATGGGCTTCGCGGTGGCCGAGGACGCGCGGGACCGGGGCGCGCAGGTCACGCTGGTCACGGGGCCTGTGAATCTGCCGGGGCCGTCCGGAATGGAGGTGGTCAGGGTCGAGTCCGCCCTAGAGCTGCGCGACGCCGTGATTCAGGCCGCGCAGGACGCCGATATCGTGGTCATGACCGCCGCCGTGGCCGACTACCGCGCCGCCGAGCAGCAACACGAGAAGCAGGCCAAGGTGGCGGGCGACGTGAGCATCCAGCTGACGCCCAATCCCGATATTCTGGCCGAGCTGGGGAGCAGCAAGGGCAGTCGGGTGCTGGTGGGCTTTGCGATGGAAACGCACGCGGGCGTGGAGCGGGCCGCCGTCAAGGCCGCGCGCAAGAACGCCGATTTCATCCTGCTGAACTACCCCACTCAGGAGGGCACAGCGTTCGGCGGTGACGACAACCAGGTCACCCTGGTCCGCGCCGACGGGACGCATGAAGACTGGCCGCGCACCAGCAAGCGCGAGGTGGCCCGGCAGTTGCTGGACGAGGCCTTGCGGGTCCGCGAGGCGTCAGGGGCGACGCCCTCCTCCAGCCCCGCCCACCCCTGATTGCATTATTCATCCCCACTGCATAGAGTGTCCGGCGTGCCAGGCAAGCTCAGCAAGGAACAGCGTCAGAAGCGCATTCAGGACATCATCGCCCGCGAGAGCGTCTCCACGCAGGGTGAGCTGGTGGAATTCTTGCGGCGCGAGGACGTTCTGGTGACGCAGGCCACCGTCAGCCGCGACATCAACGAGCTGCGGCTGGTGCGCGTGCCGGTGGGCAAGGGCCGCCACCGCTACGCCCTGTCGAGGTCGGGCGGCCACGGCGACGTGCAGGGCGAGCTGGCCCGCTTGTTCCAGAACTTCGTGCAGGACGTGGACCGGGGCGAGAACGTCCTGGTGGTCCGCACGGCCGAGGGGCACGCCTCTGGCGTGGCGTTGCTGATGGACCGCCTGCGCCGTGACGACATCGTGGGCACCATTGCCGGCGAGGACACCATCTTCGTGGTCGCCCGCACCACCGACGAGGGCGAGGCGCTGATGGAAGAACTTCACGCGCTGATGCTGGGTTAGTCGGGAGCGGGACTGGTTTCTACGGGGTGTCTCGCCCGACGTCCGTTCAGACTTTAGGGGCGCCGCAGCCGGCCCACCGCCGCCAGCGCTATCATGGCCCCCAGCAGCGTGATCGCGAAGGCCAGCGTGAAGGCCCCGTCCAGCGGGCGCACGCGGGCGATCAAGGCGCCGCCGATGCCTGCGGCCAGCGCCACCATCAGCGACTCGATGTTCGCCAGTTGCCCGGACAGCTGCCCTGCCTCCTCCGGGCGGGCGCTGGACATGGCGAACAGCGACGTGCTGGTGTAACCGACGCCCATGCCCAGACACGCCAGCACCCAGCTGGGGTAGATCACCCACAGCGGCAGGAACCCCAGGACTCCCAGGGCGGTCAGAGCCACCCCGGCAGCCGCACCGCCCATTCCAACACGGATGCGCAGGGGGCGGGAAGCCTCGCCGCGTGCGTCCTCGATCCGGGCCTGGATCCACGAGCCCAGGGTCCAACTCACGCCGCCCAGCGACAGAATGATCCCCGCCCCGGTCAGGCTCAGGCCGCGCAACTCGTTGAGGGCCAACGGGAGAAAGGAACTGGTGCCCATCAGGGCAAAGGCCGCCAGCCCCCGGACCATCAGGGCGCTGGGCAGAGCGCCGGCAAAGCGCCACATGCCTGTCGGGAACAACGCGCGGGTGCTGAGAGCCACGCCGATCAATCCCGCTGCGCCCAGCCCCAACCCCAGCGCATCGGCGCGGCGCAGGCCCTCCACCAGCGCCCCTGCTGAGACGGACAGCGCCAGCGCGGCCCACAGCATGAGGCGGCCTCCTCTCGCTGCCTTTCCCTCGCTCGGCTGACGCACCCGCACACGCAGTGGCAGGACACACAGCGGCGCGCTGATCGCCAGCAACGGCACCAGGCCCCAGAACACCACACGCCAGGACCAGGTGTCGGCCATCACGCTGGCAATCAGCGGGCCGATCAGGGCGGGCAGCAGCCAAGCGCTGGAAATGGCGGCCAGCATCCTGGCGCGGGCCTGCGGGGGGTAGCGGGTGCTGATCACCGCCCACGGCAGCGCGGCCAGCCCGCCGGCGCCCAGGCCCTGAAGCAGACGGGCCAGCACGAACACCAGCATGGTGGGGGCTGCCGCGCCCACCAGCAACCCGGCAGCAAACAGCAGCAGCGCCAGCACCGCGCCAAAGGCCAGCCCACGCCGGTCCGCCAGCACCCCGCCCAACACTGCCCCGAACAGGCTGGACAGCAAAAAAGCGCTGGAAGCCCAGCCATACAGGGCCAGGCCGCTCAGCTGCTCGGCGACCCTGGGCAGCACGGTACTGACCGCCATCGATTCGAAGGCCACGATCAGGACCACCAGCACCAGCCCCAGGCTCAGCATCCGGGGAGCGGCGGGCAGGGGAACTGAACCGGGAAGCAGGGTGCCACTCACGGGGCGCATCCTTGCACAGTTGGAGGAAAAGCGCAGTGAGAACTGGGGGCGGCAAAAGTGCTGTCCGTCTTCCAGGCCGGCCCTGTCTGACTCTGCCGCCTCTCCTCCACCCCGCCGGGGCGCAGACTGAACCATGCCCCTCCTATTGCCCCGCGCCCGCGCCTCCCAGGAGAGCGTCTTCGCCCGCATGAGCCGTCTGGCCGCGCAGTACGGGGCCGTCAACCTGGGGCAGGGCTTTCCTGCCGATGCCCCCCCGGCCTTCTTGCTGGAGGCGGCGCGGCGGGCGGTGGGGACGCTGGACCAATACAGTCCTCCCGCCGGACTGCCCACGCTGCGCGACGCCATCGGCGCGGACCTGGGGGTGGACGGCGCGGACGTGATCGTGACGTGCGGTGCCACCGAGGCATTGAACGTGCTGGCCCTGTCACTGTACGGTCCCGGCGACGAGGTGCTGATGCTGGAGCCCGTCTTTGACGTGTACATTCCTCAGGCGCGGCTGGCTGGGGCCACGCCCGTCACCGTGCCCATGACCCTGGACGAGACCCACGGCTGGTCACTGGACCTAAACGCGTTGAGGGCCGCCGTGACCCCGCACACACGGGCGCTCCTGCTCAACAGTCCGTACAACCCAACCGGCACTGTGTTCTCACGAGAGGAGCTGAACGCCATTGTGGCGCTGGCCCGCCAACATGACCTGTGGATCATCAGCGACGAGGTGTACGACGAGCTGTATTTTGGCGAGAAGCCCATTGCGGTACGGGAACTGGCCCCAGAACGCACGTTCACGGTGGGCAGCGCGGGCAAGCGGCTGGAGGCCACCGGCTGGCGCGTGGGCTGGATCGCGTGCCCGCCGGCGGGCGCCGATCCGTACGGTGCCGGTGCAGGTGTGGCCGCCAACGTCGCTGGGGTGCGTCAGCAAGGTTCGTTCTGCTCACCCACCCCCCTGCAGGTGGCGGTGGCGGCGGCCCTGCCGGTGGCCCGCGCAGAAGGGTTCTACGAGGGCTTGAGGGCCGAATACCGTGCCCGGCAGGACTTGCTGGCCGGAGGGCTGAGCGGACTGGGAGCTACCGTCTTCATGCCGCAGGGCACCTATTTCCTGACCGCCATCTACCCCAGGTGGCGGGCCGAGGAACTGGTGGAGCGCGGCGTCGCGGTGATTCCTGGCGAGGCGTTCTACTCGCAGCATCCAGCCCCCGAAGGCTTGCTGCGGGTGGCCTTCTGCAAGTCGCGGGACGAGATCGGGCGGGCGCTGGAGCGGCTTGCAACAACCACGATGGTTGCGACCTGAAGCTGCCCGCCGCAGCGACCCCTACAAGGTAAGTGAGCCATAAAGGTCTCTGTTTGTTTATGTGAAGCCCGTGACCTTTCAGGGAAGTGGTGATCTGGCTATGGTGGGCTCATGAAGAAAGTCACCCTGACCATCCTGGCACTGACTGCCGTCTCCTCAGCCTCCGCCGCAAATTACATTGGTGGGTCTGTCGGTTCGGGCCTGAGCGTGCATTACCAGAATGATCTGACCACCACCTCAGCCATTCGTTACGGGCTGAACCTGGACGCGGTCAACTTCAACTTTAAGGCGCTGTCCGTGAACGCGAGTGTAGATTACCTGGCTGACTTTGCGGGCGTCGGTTCGCTGGGCGGGTTCACCCCGTACTACGGCGTCGGCCTGGGTGCTGGCGCGGGTCTGGGCGCCAACCTGGGCCTGAGCGTCTACCCGCACGCCAACCTGGGCCTGCGGTACAACATCTCTGATCCCCTGAGCGTTTTCGTTGAAGGCAATGTTGGTCCCTACGTCCGTGTCGGCAGCGGGGCAAACACCACCAACATCGGCTTCGGCGGCACCGCCCGCATCGGCCTGAACTACCGCCTGCCCTGAGCGCCCTCCCCTGCTCCAGCCCCCACCCCGCCTGTCGGGTGGGGGTTTTCACGATAGGGGTACCTGTTGTTCTCGTTCCACGGTCAGATTGCCGCGCGCAGATCCTGTTCCTCTGGACTTCGCCGAACCCCGTGGCGCTGTGGCCAGGGTTGGCTGTTCGGGGAGGAAGGTCTCCGGGGTATCTTCCCGCTTGCCCCACGCCACCAGGACAGGCATAGTGGGAACTGTCACAAAAATTCCTGCCGTCGCCCCTCCACTATCGCCCCGAGGTCTGCCATGAACCGAATTCTGCCCCTGAGCTGTGCCCTGTTGTGTTCCGCCGCCCTGGCCGCCACCCCCAGAGACACTTTGGTCATTCAGCAGGCTGCCACGGTCACCACGCTGGATCCCACAGCCGCCTACGACACTTTCAGCCTCCAAGTTCTGGAAAATATGTACGAGACGCTGTGGACGTACAAGGGCGCCAGCCTGACTCAGATGACGCCGCTACTGGCCTCGGCTCTACCGACCTATACGGACGGCGGCAAGACCCTGACGGTCAGCCTGCGTAAGGGCGTCAAGTTTCACAGCGGCAACCCCATGACCTGCGCCGACGTCCAGTACACCTATCGCCGCAATCTGGTCACCAACGGCGCTGAATCGGCCAACTGGTTCATCAGCGACGCCCTGCTGGGCACGCGTGACAATGCCCAGACCGACAAGACCATCACCTGGGCCCGCATCGCCGGGGCCGTGAGCTGCAACGCGCAGGGGCAGCTGGTCTTCAAACTCCCCAAGCCGGACCCGGCCTTCATGGCGAAGCTGGCGTTCGCCGGTCAAGGGATCCTGGACAGCAAGTGGGCCGCCAAGCTGGGCGAGTGGAATGGCCAGGAGGCCACCTGGCGCGACTGGGTGGGCAAGGACGTATCGGCCAGCAAGCTCAGTGCCCAGCCCAGCGGCACCGGAGCCTACCAGCTGCTGCGCCGCGACGCCGATAACATTCTGCTGAGAGCCTTTCCGGGGTACTGGGGCGGCAAACCGGCGATCAGCAACGTGATCATGCAGAAGGTGGGTGAACTGGCCGTGCGTCAGCAGGCTTTTCTGCGCGGCGACGCCGATCTGATCGAGGCTGGTACGCGCGCCAACGTGGAGGCGCAGCTCAAGGGCAAGCCCGGCGTGACCGTGCTGGACAACTTGCCCAGCGCCGGGGCGCAAGCGCTGTTCATGAACAACAACATCAAGAGTGCCTCGGCACTGGGCAGCGGCAAACTGGACGGCAAGGGCATTCCCGCCGACTTCTTCGCGGACCCAAGTGTGCGCCGGGCCTTCGCCTACGCGTTCGACTACGACCAGTACATGCGCGACGTGCAACGTGGCAAGGCGGTCAAGCGCACCATGCTGCTGCCCGACACCTTCCCCGGCTATTCAAAGACCACCAAAACCTACGGCTATGATCCGGCGCAGGCCCAGGCACTGTTCAAGGCAGCCCGGGGCGGCGAGATTTGGAAGAACGGCTTTGTCATCAACGCCAATTACCGCACCGGGCACATCGCGGGACAGGTAGCGCTGGAACTGCTCAAGCGCAACGTGGAGGCCCTGAACCCCAGGTTCCGCATCAATATCATTGAGGAGCCGTGGTCCGAGCAGTCCAAGAAGATGCAAGACGGCCTGGAAGTCATGCTGCCGATGGGCTGGAGTGCGGATTACGCCGATCCCGACAACTTCCTGTACACCTTTTACAGCTCCGACGGCTTCTTCTACCCCACCAACAACTGGAAGGACGCGGACGTGGACCGCTGGTTGCAGCAGGCCCGCGCCACCGTGGATGCCCCCACCCGCGCCAGACTTTACAAACAGGTGGCTGACCGGGCCTACCAGGAAAGCCCGTTCATCGTGCTGCCCGCCGAGACCAACATCCGGCCCGTTCGCAGTAACCTTCAGGGGGCCTCGGCAGCCACCTACAACCCCATGCGTTCCTTCGGGTTTACCGGCACCTTGTGGCGGGAGCTGAGCAAGAAGTAGGCAAATACAAATAACAGCCACGCGATTCTGGAAAGGAGAGCTCTCAGGGAAGCGGCCCGGTCCGTTTCCTGGGAGCTCTTTTAAAGAGGCCGCCGCTCCCTTTCTCGCCTCAACCGTCTATAAATCTCACGGTTCCCCATGGCCGGGACTGACACAATAGCCGGATGAACCTTGCGCCTTCCTCTGACCTCTTCGATGTCGCCATCGTCGGTGCTGGCCCGGTAGGGTTGGCCGCTGCCATCGCCTGTAAACGCGCGGGGCTGAGCTATGTGGTTCTGGAAAAGGGGTGTGTGGTCAACGCCATCTTCGAGTACCCCACCTACATGTCTTTCTTCACGACCGCGCCCGAGCTGGAAATCGGCAACCACCCGATGGTGACGGGGCACGACAAGCCAGACCGCCGCGACGCGCTGATGTATTACCGACTGGTAACGCAGCGCGAGGCCCTGAACGTCGAGCAGTACACCACGGTGACGGCAGTTCACGCCGCACCGGCAGGCTTTACGCTGGCCATCGAGCGGCGTGACGGCACGCCGGATGTCATAGAGGCGCGGCGCGTAGTGGTGGCCACCGGCTACTACGACAATCCGCTGCATCTGGGCATTCCCGGCGAGGACGGTCCCAACGTCAGCCACTACTACACCGAGGCCCACCCGTTCATGGGGTTGAACGTGACCGTGATCGGTGCGGGCAACTCGGCCGCCGACGCGGCGCTGGATCTGTGGCGCGGCGGCGCGAAAGTCACGATGGTCGTCCGTGCGCCGGAACTGAAGAGCACCATCAAGTACTGGGTGCGTCCCGATCTGGAGAACCGCATCAAGGAAGGGAGCATCGATGCGTATTTCAACTCGCGGGTGATCGCCATCGGCCAGGAGACCGTGCAGGTGGAAGGTCAGGACGGCGAGACCTTCGAGTTGCCCACCCACTTCACCTTCGCGCTGACCGGATACCGCCCGGACCTCTCTTTCCTAGACACGCTGAATCTTGCGCAGCAGCCCGACGCCTGCCTGGTGCTGGACGAGCACTATCAGAGCAGCGTGCCGGGGCTGTTCGTGGTGGGCAGTGCGGGTTTCGCAGGTAAGACCAATCAGGTCTTTATCGAGAACGGACGTCACCACGCGGATCATGCCGTGGCCGAGATCAAGCGGCAGCTGGCGGGACACGGCGAACTGCAGGCCCGCTAATGCTCGCTCACGGACAGGGCACAGGCGCGTGAAATACTGCCGGACATGAGGTTGAAACTCCACTGGTCCCTGGGCCTGGGTGCCGTGCTGCTGACGTCTGCCCTGGGCCAGAGCGTTGCCCCTATCCCGGCCTTGCCGCTGCCTTCCCAGCCCGTCCCGTCCCCGGCGCCCGAGCCTGAGCCCACGCCGGAACCGCAACCTACACCGGAGCCGACCCCAGTCCCAGTCCCCGCTCCTGTAAACCCTGCTCCCGCGGAGCCCACTCCCACAGCGCCAGCAGCGGCGCCAGTGGCTGTCCCTCCGGTCAAGGCGCCACCCGCTTTTAAAGCACCCTTGTTGATCAACGTGGAAACCACCGTTCCAGCGCTGGTCAACGGCAAGAAGACCACGGTACCCCTGACCCGTACCCTGACCATCCCCGGCCCACGCATGGCCCTGATCCGGCAGAGCGGAACTGTGACGGCCAGCCTGGAAGCCGATCTCAAGACCTTCGTCAAGAGCCTGTCCGGCAAGGCCCAGGACGCCCGTTTCGAGGAGTTGTGGGACGGCTGGGCTGTCGTGCAGCGCAACGCCCTCAAAATCGATATGGACGCCACCCGCGCCAACCTGTTGACTGCCATCAAGGATTCCAAGGGCGTGAAGGCCAAGGTCGTCGTCAGTGGCCAGACCCCCCCCAAGCGTACCCTCGACTACTTCCTCTCCAGAGGAATTACCGCGCATCTGGGCACTGGCGTGACCAATTATTACGGCAGCAGCGACGCCCGCGTGACCAACATCCATGTGGGCGCAAAGAATTTCAGTGACCGTCTGTTTGAGGGCAAGGTCTTTTCCTTCAATGAGTTTATCGGCCCGGTAACGGCCCGCAACGGGTATGTCACGGGGCTGGTCATTGCCGGGGACCGCACGGCGAGCGGCGTCGGCGGTGGCATCTGTCAGGTCAGCACCACCCTCTTCCGCACGCTGTACGGGGCCGGTCTTCCCATCGCCCAGCGGCAGAACCACTCGTATCAGGTGCACTACTACGATCCGCAGGGACTGGACGCCACCATCTACCAGCCCAGCCTGGACCTCAAGTTCGCCAACGATTCAGGGGGCGCGTTGTGGTTCCAGACCCAGTGGGACGACGAGACAGCCCGCCTGAGCATCAGCGTTTTCGGGAAGGCGCGGGATTTTACGGTAGATATTGGCCAGCCGAAGACCCTCAGTTCCACGCCATCGCCTGCTGACAGGCTCATTCCCGACGCGACACTGCCCGCTGGACAGCGCAAGCAGGTGGACTGGGCAGCCCCTGGCGCGGTCATTGAAGTGACGCGCAAGTTCATACGAAATGGCAAGGCGTTCAAACAGGACACGCTGAAGAGCAGCTATCGTCCCTGGCCGAACATCTTCCTGGTCGGCACTAGGCGCTAGGGGATCAGCAGCAAAAGAGTGGGAGAGGCTTGCTCGCCTCTCCCACTTTCCTATGTTTCTATTTTACTCCTCGGCCTCGAAGCCCAGCAGATTCAGCAGCCGGTCCAGCTCCTCGCGTGTAGAGTAATTCAGTTCCACCTTACCCTTGTCCTCGCCGGTAATGCGGACGCGGGTGCCTGTGCGGCGGCTCAGGTCCAGTTCCAGCTGGCGGTAGGTGCGCGGCGGGTTGACCTTGATCGGTGCGCTGGGGCGGGCCTTGCCCTCGCGGCGCAGCGCCTCGGCCTCGCGGACGCTCAGGCCGCGCGACGTGATCTGTTCCAGCGCCCAGGCCCGGTCCCCATCCGGCTGGGCCAGAATGGCGCGGGCGTGTCCGGCGCTGATCTGGCCTCCGTCCAATGCTCGCAGGGCCCCCTCACCCAGGGTGAGCAGCCGCAAGGCATTGGACACCGTGCTGCGGCCTTTCCCGACCGCCTGTGCCACCCCTTCCTGATTCAGTCCCTGATCCAGCAACGCCTGGTAGGCCCGTGCCTCTTCCAGCGGTCCCAGATCCTCGCGCTGCAGGTTCTCGACGATGGCGATTTCCAGTGCCTCGCGGTCTCCCAGATCACGGATGATCACTGGCAGCTCGGTTAGGCCCGCCAACTGACTGGCCCGCCAGCGGCGCTCTCCGGCCACGATCTCAAAGGCTTCACCGCGCGGGCGCACCAGCAGCGGCTGGATGACACCTTTTTCCCGGATACTCTGGGCCAACTCGGCCAGCGAACTCGGCTCGAAGACCTGACGCGGCTGATACCCCGCCTGCACGATGCGGTTGATGTTCAGAGTCTGCACGCTACCAGCGCTGTCCGCTGCGGGCGCGTCGGCCGCCGGGCGGGCCAGGAGGGCATCGAGCCCCCGTCCCAGACTAGATTTTTTCGACACGCGACATCACCTCCTCGGCCAGCCGCTTGTAGGCTGCAGCGCCGCTCGACAGGGGCGCGAAGGCGTTGATCGGTTTGGAGAAGCTGGGCGCCTCGGAAAGCCGCACGTTGCGGGGAATCACAGACCAGAACACCAGATCACCAAAGTGCTGGCGCACCATCGTCTCGACTTCCTGCGCCAGATTGGTGCGCCCGTCGAACATGGTCAGCACCACGCCCAGCACCTGCAGACGGGGATTGAGGCCGCCCCGCACCCGCTCCACCGTTTCCATCAGTCCGGCCAGACCTTCCAGTGCGTAGTACTCGGCCTGCAGGGGAATCAGCAGGGCGTCGGCAGCGGCCAGCACATTCACAGTCAGCGGTCCCAGCGAGGGCGGCGCGTCCACCAGCACCAAGTCGTAATCGCTCAGGCCAGCCATCAGGCGGCTCAGAGCGTCGGGATCATCGGCCAGTTCCACCCCTGCCCCGGCCAGATCGGGGGTGGCGGGGAGGATATCCAACCCAGACTGATCGGTGGGGCGAATGTATTCGGCAGCGCGGTCCGGCTCTCCCAAGGCCTCGTACAGCCCTCCCTCCGCGCCGCGCTGGCCCAGGCCGCTTGTGGCGTTGCCCTGGGGGTCCATGTCCAGCAACAGCACCCGCCGCCCCCCTGCTGCCAGGTAAGCCGCCAAATTAATGGCGGTGGTGGTCTTCCCCACCCCACCCTTCTGGTTCACCAGACCCAGTACTTTCACTGGAGCCCCACGCCACACAGCGCCGTTTCCTGTGGCCCTCTGTTCTGCCCATCTTCCATCAAGTCAACCTCACCTTTGGTCCCACTCTAGCGTGCCAGCTTCTGAGGTGGAGTCCAGAAAAGAGGCTGGGCATTGGGCACGCCCTCGCGCCTGGGATACTTGGACGGCGTGGGTTTGAGCTTCTCGATGACGATCAGGGTCCGGGCGTCCCCTGAGACAGGCAATTCAAAGGGATCGACCACCTGAACTTTGCCGCCCACCTCGCCAGCCGCCCGGCGGCCAGCGTTTAATTCCTCGGGGGTGATGGCCCCCTTCTGGGCCACAAGCAGCCCACCCTCACGCAACAGGGGTAGAGCCAACTCGGCTAACACTGGTAAAGATGCCACAGCCCGCACCACCACCCGGTCATAGCGGTCCCGGTGATCGGCGCTGCGTCCAAGTGCCTCGGCGCGGCCCACCAGTGGCGTGACCTGAGACAGGCCAAGTTGCACCGCCGTGTCACGCACAAACTCGACCTTCTTGCGGATGGAATCGACTGGCGTGAACTGCAGCTGTGGCTTCACCAGCGCCAGAGGAAAGGTGGGGAAGCCAGCTCCAGTTCCCAGATCCATGACGGTGAGCGGCCCCTCTAGGTAGCTTCCGCGCAGACAGGTCAGCGAATCCACGAAATGCTTGAGGACAATGTCCTCCTCGGTTCTCAGGGCCGTCAGATTAAGCCGCTCATTTCCCTCTTGAAGCAGCGTGAACAGCTGTTCGAATGCAGGAAGTTGAGCTTCAATTTCCACGCCAAGTATCCCGGCACCGCGCCTCAGCAATTCCAGTCCGTCGCGGTTCACAGGCCATACCTCACTTTCATATCGGTGTACCGTTCATAGACATGTTCGTCAATCTCCTTGAAGGGCAGACGGTCCAGTAGTGGCAGCAGCGTCTCGCGTAACACCTCGCCCCGCGCCATCCATTGAAAATAGCTGCGCCCTCCGTGCTCATAGGGACCGTAAAGCTTGGAGCCAGGGCAGAGCCTGAGCAGGGTCTCAAATAGCTTTTGATGCCGGGTATGCATCCGTAACGTGACCTGCGGCTGCTTACCATCACCACCGAAGTGCCCCTCGCCAATCAGGATGCCCAAAAGCAGCCCCTCTTCAAATGTGTTCACTCCTGTCCTCCATTGTTTCACCGTCAAGTTTCCCGTGAAACAGAGGGGGCGTCAAGGGGGCGGGAGGGGTGCACAAAAAAGCGAGCCGAAGCTCGCCCGATACTCAACTTGTTTCACCGTCAAGTTTCCCGTGAAACGCCATATTTCTTCAGATACACCAGCAAGGCCCCGATATCTGCGTGGCGCACCCCGGAAATTCGCGCCGCCTGCTCCAGAGTGGCAGGGCGACTTCTGCCCAGCTTTTCACGGGCTTCGTTGGACAGCGCGGGTACGGTCGAATAATCCACACCGTCCAGTTGCGTGTTACGGGCTCGTGCCTCTGCCCTCAGTTGTTGACGGGCCCGTTCGATGTAGCCTGCATACTTGACCCGGATCTCAACGGCCTCGCGTTCGGCAGCGTCAAGCTCAGTTGGGACTCGAATGCCCAGAGCCTCCACATCCGCCAGATAAAACTCCGGGCGACGCAGCCATGCATCTCCGGTATGTCCGTTGCTTCGTTGTGCCGCCAGTGAGTCCACCGCATCGCCAATGCGCCCATATTTGGCCTGCACCCTGGCCACCTCTGCGTCCGGAACCAGTCCTAGCCTGTGGCCCAGCGAGGTCAGGCGTTCATCGGCATTGTCCTGACGAACCAGCAGACGGTGCTCCACGCGGCTGGTCATCATGCGGTACGGTTCGTCACTGCCCTTGAAGACCAGATCGTCCAGCAGCACACCGAGATAACCCGTTTCGCGGCCAATCGGTTCAGTCTTGAGATCAAGCGCCCGGCGTGCAGCTGCCGTTCCTGCAACCAGCCCCTGCGCCGCCGCTTCCTCGTAACCGCTGGTCCCATTGATCTGACCAGCGGTGAACACGCCGGGCAATAGGCGCGACTCCATGTTCAGGGTCAGTTCAGTGGAATCCACCACGTCGTACTCGACGGCATAGGCATACCGCTGCACTACCGCCCGCTCGAAGCCAGGCAACGTCCGGACCAGCTGGTCCTGCAGGTACGGCGGCAGCGAGGAGCTGAAGCCTTGCAGGTACACCTCACTCGTCTGAATACCGTCCGGCTCCACGAATAGCAGGTGGCGGTTATGGTGGGCGAAGCGAACGACCTTGTCCTCAATGCTCGGGCAGTAGCGTGGTCCCCGCCCCTCAATGTCGCCTGAAAACATCGGGGATTCCTGCAGGTTCTCGTGAATCAGCTGGTGGGTCTGCGGCGTTGTGTAGGTCTGCCAAGTGGGCGACTCCTGGGCACGCGGGCCGGGGGAACCGGTAAATCCACGGGGCTGAGGATCGGCAGGAATCTCAAGGAGCGCCGCGAAATTCACCGAGTCTGCCCGGACACGGGGAGGAGTGCCGGTCTTGAAGCGTTTGAGAACGTGCCCAGCGCGCTCCAATGGCGCAGACAGGAAACGCGAGGGCGGTTCGCCCTGTCTACCCTCGGCACGCGATTGCCGCCCGTACCACGTGACGGCCCGCATAAACGTTCCCGCCGCGACCACCACGCTGCGGCAGGGGAGACGGCGGCCGTCAGTGGTCACCACCAACCAGCCGCCGTGTCCGTCCAATTCCAAGTCAGCGGCCTCGCCACGGATAACCTCGATTTCGGGTTGGCCGAAGATGACCGCTTGGGCACGCTCGGCATAGGCATCACGCTCGTTCTGGACGCGCAGGGACTGAACGGCGGGACCCTTGCTGGCATTCAGGACACGGGTGTGGATGGCAGTGTCATCGGCCAGCCGCCCCATCAGGCCACCCAGCGCCTGGATCTCAAAAACCAGCTGGCTCTTGCCTGGGCCGCCCACGGCCGGGTTGCAGGGCATCCGACCTACCGTTGCCGGATTGCCCACCAGCAGGCCCACCCGCGAGAATTTGGCGGCGGCCCACGCCGCCTCCAGGCCAGCGTGGCCTCCACCAATCACGATCACATTCCAGCCACTCATCCCGCCGAGTGTAACGGCCTTCCCAGACATGGACGGTGATCCGTATCGCGGGACAGAGAGGGCGAAGAGTCATGGTTTGAGGGAAAGGAGACGAGGTCAAGCTTAACTTCATCTGGCCTTGAGCTATGGCAGCTCTTACAATCGGGCATGGACTTCGCCACTCTCCGGGCCGACCTGATCGGCACTGACGCCGTGATTCGCACGCCCTTTGGAGAGCGCCAGGTCACTTACGCCGACTACGTGGCCTCCGGACGGGCATTGCGGAGTGTGGAGGAACGGATCACGACGCTTGCATTGCCGCTGTACGCCAATACCCACACCGAGGACAGTGCCACCGGCGCGCACAGCACCCACCTGTCGCAGCAGGCCGCCGATTACATCCGGGCTCAGCTGGGCGGGGACGCGACGTGCAAACTGGTGTTCTGCGGTTCAGGCAGTACGGCGGCGGTGCGGCGCATTCAGGACATTCTGGGCCTGACCGTGGGCGGGGATCACCGCGCCACCGTGCTCGCCTCCATGCCCGAACACGAGCGGCCAGTGGTATTCGTCGGCCCCTATGAACACCACAGCAATGAAATAAGCTGGCGCGAGACGCTGGCCGAGGTGGTGGAGTTACCCCTCTGCGACAGGGGCAATTTGGATCTGGACGCGCTGGTTACGGCGCTCAAGGCCCCGCAATACGCCCGTCGCCCCAAGATCGGCTCCTTCAGCGCGGCCAGCAACGTTACCGGCCTGCTGACCGATACCCGTACGGTGGCGCGGATCCTGCACCAGCATGGGGCCTATGCCTTCTTCGACTTCGCGGCCAGCGGCCCTTACGTCAAAATTGATATGAAGCCGGGCAAGGCAGACGGTTACGACGCGGTCTTCCTCAGCCCGCACAAGTTCGTGGGCGGACCGGGGACGCCGGGGCTGCTGTGTTTTCAGGACCATCTGTATCACCTGAATGTGCCCAGCACGGCGGGTGGCGGCACGGTCCGGTATGTCAGCCGCACCAAGCAGGTCTACATCGAGGATATCGAGGCCCGCGAAGATGCCGGCACTCCCGCCATCCTGGGAAAAATCCGCACCGCACTGGCCTTCAAGATCAAGGAGGAGCTGGGCACCGACACCCTGACTGCGCGGGAACACGAGCTGTTCACGCGGGCGCTGAAGCGGCTGGCCAGCAATGACCGTGTCCAGTTGCTGGGCAATCCGGACGCTCCACGATTGGCTTTCCTATCGTTCCTGGTCAAGACGCCCGATGGCGCTATGCTCCACCCGCGCCTGGTGGTCCGCCTGCTCAATGACCTGTTCGGTATCCAGGCGCGCGGCGGCTGTGCCTGCGCCGGACCGTACGGCCATGTGCTGCTGAACATCGACGAGGAACGCAGTGAGCGCTATGCACAGTGTGCACTCTCCAACATCGACAGCATCAAACCCGGCTGGACCCGGCTGAATCTCGCCCCGTGGGCCAGCGATGAGGAAGTGGACTTTCTCCTGAGCGCCGTGGAATTCGTGGCCGAATATGGTGCACGCTTCCTGCCCCTCTACGAATTCGACTGGATGAGTGGAGCGTGGACCCACCCACAGGACGAGGCACCGATGGATCTGTTCGGAATTCAGCGTCCACAGACGGGAATTGGTGAGGTGCCGTATGCATCCTATCTGGCAGAAGCCCAGCGGCTTGTAGAAGCCTTGGCACCGATAGGGAAGAGGAGAGCCGTCCCCGAATATGTCCCCACTGATCTGGTCTTTTTCGCGCACTGAAAGGAAGATCCACCTTTCTCCCCCACGACGCAGGTCAGGGCCGTCCAAATTCACTGGACAGCTCTGACCTCTTTTCTTCCCATGGCCAGCAGCTAGAATGCCTAACGCCCGTTAGTTTAGACATGCGTCAGACAAATTCCGCCGATGGCAGAGAAGGTTTCCAGTTCTGCCGCACGTACAGGAGGCCCGCCTCAGATGACTCCCGCTCAGATCAATCCAACCCCTCCGGTTGAAGCCCTGCCTACCCCGGAGATTCAACCGTTTACCGCCGAACCCATTCGTTACGTGGCCGAGGACGGCCTGCCCATACATACCCTACCTGCCGCCTACACGCCCGAACGCCTGCGAGAGTTGCACGGCGTGATGCTGCGTGCCCGCGAGTTTGATCGCAAACTGATCACGCTGCTGCGTCAGGGGCGCACCACCTTCTATGCCCAGTCCAGTGGCATGGAGGCCACGCAGGTGGGCCTCGCGCACTCGATCCGGCCCGGCCACGACTGGGTCTGGCCGTACTACCGCGATCACACGCTGGCGCTGGCGCTGGGCGTGCCCATGTTCGAGCTGATCAGCCAGGTGCTGGGCAGCAACTCCGATCCCAGCCGGGGCCGCCAGATGCCGCACCACTTCGCCGCTCGCAAACAGCATTTCGTCTCCATCAGCTCCTCCATTGCCAATCAGGTGCCCCCTGCCACTGGCACGGCGATGGCCCAGAAGTACCTGGGCACCGACGAGATCACCGTCTGCACCTTCGGGGACGGGGCCACCAGCGAGGGTGACTGGCACGCCGGGATGAACATGGCGGGTGCGATGGCCGCGCCGTGCCTATTCGTCTGTGAGAACAACCAGTGGGCCATCAGCACCAACCTGCGCGGCCAGACCGCGAGCGAGAACATCCACATCAAGGCCAAGGCGTACGGCATGCCCGGCTTTTACGTCGACGGCAACGATATCGTGGCGGTTATGGAAGTCTGCACACACGCCGCCGAGTGGGTGCGTGCCGGGAATGGCCCCGCCCTCGTGGAGTGCCTGACCTACCGCGTCGGCTCTCACAGCAACGCGGACGCCGATGCCGAGAAGCACTACCGGACCCGTGAGGAAGTGCAGGAGTGGCTGGGACGTGACCCGGTGGTGCGCGTCGAGAAATTGCTCGAACACCTGGGCCATCCCATCGAGTCCAGGGAACGCGCGGACATGATCGCCGCTGTCCACCGCGACGTGGACGAGCAGGTCATCCGGGCCGAGGCCACCGGACAGCCCGACTGGCGCATCATGTTCGAGGACGTCTATTCAGACATGCCTGCCCACCTGCGCGAGGAGGCCGCCATGCTGCGCGCCGAACAGGAAGGGGAGAGGAAATGACCGCCACCCAGGAAAGACAGGACATGAAAGCCGCCTCGGAGCCCCGCACCATCAACCTGATCACCGCCGTGACCGAGGCGCTGCATGAAGAGATGGAACGCGACAGCCGGGTGGTGCTGTTCGGACAGGACGTGGGCGCGCGCGGCGGCGTCTTCATGGCGACTGCCGGGTTGCAAGCCACGTTCGGCAAGGAGCGCGTGTTTGACACCCCGCTCAGCGAGGCCAGCATCGTGGGCGCGGCGGTGGGCATGGCCGTGCGCGGGCTACGGCCCGTGGCCGAGATTCAGTTTGCCGACTACATGGGGCCGGGCTTCGATCAGATCATCAGTCAGGCGGCCAAGATGCGGTACCGCAGCGGCGGCCAGTACAGCGCGCCGCTGGTGATCCGTACCCCGTCCGGCGGCGGCGTCAAGGGCGGGCATCACCACAGCCAGAGTCCCGAGAGCTACTACACCCACACCCCAGGCCTGAAAGTGGTGATGCCCAGCACGCCCTACGACGCCAAGGGGCTGCTCAAGGCGGCCATTCGCGGTGAGGACCCGGTAATCTTCTTCGAACCCAAACGGCTGTACCGCGCCTCCAAGGGCGAGGTGCCGGGCCACGACTACACGGTCAAGATCGGTGAGGCCGCAGTCCGTCGTGAGGGCAGCGACCTGAGCCTGATCGGCTACGGCGGCGTGATGCCTGATCTGGAACGCGCCGCCGACGCGCTGGAGACCGAGGGCGTGAGTGTGGAGGTCATTGACCTGCGCAGCCTCGTCCCCTGGGACAGGGAACTGGTGGTCGACAGCGTGCAGAAGACGGGCCGCGCCGTGCTGGTCAGTGAGGCCCCGCGCATCAGCAACTTCATGGGCGAGGTGGCGTATGCCATTCAGGACGCCGCCTTCGACTCGCTGCTGGCCCCGATCGGTCAGGTGGCGGGCTTCGACATTCCGTATCCCTACGTGCAGGACAAGATCTATCTGCCCGGTCCTAACCGCATCACGGCGGCCTGCGTGCAGGCCCTGAACTATTAACGTTCTGCCCCGGCCCACATTGAGCGTTAGGCTGCGGCCATGAAGCTGAATCCCGACCTGCTGCGCCCGCTGCTGGGCACCCTGGGCCTGATGATCGGCTTCGGCGTCTACGCCGTGGCGGGCGACCTGCCCCAGCCCTGGCAACGCCTGAGCATCGGGGCGATGTTCGTCCTGCTGGGGATCAGCGCCTTCGTGTACGCCCGGGGCGAACGCTGGATCCAAGTTCTGGGGGGCGTGCTGGCGCTCTACGGCGTCCTGCGGGCCTTCGTGATCGGATAGCAGAGGCAGCGGGTCCGTTTGCCTTTCCACTGTTCCCACAACCAACAACCACATCCCACATCTGAGGTAATCCGTGAAAGAAATTCTGCTCCCCGAACTGGCCGAAAGCGTTGTCGAAGGCGAAATCCTGAAATGGCTGGTGGAAGAGGGCGACACGATCGCGCTGGAACAACCGCTGTGCGAGGTCATGACCGACAAGGTGACCGTGGAACTGCCCAGTCCTGCGGCGGGCGTCCTGAGCAAGCGCATGGCACAGGAGGGCGATGTGGTGGCCGTCCACGCCGTCATCGCCCTGATCGATGAGGGGGGAGAGGCAGGCGCAGCCGCCCCCCCCCGTTCTGAAACAGCCCAGACTAAGCAGCCCAGCCCCACGCAGGCCATTCAGGACAGCGGCGAGAACCCTGGCACTGCCGAAGTCCAGCTGCCGCCTCAGGCGCAGGAGGAGCGCGATCAGATGACCGGCAACGAGGACGATGCGGGCGGCAGCATCGTGGAGGCCGGCCACATGAAGGGTGGCGACGACGATTCCACCAGCCTGTTCAAGGCCTTCGCGTCGGATGAGCAGGTGAAGGTGCAGGGACTGGGCAGCCGCAGCGGCAGCGGTGCACCGGGCAGTTACACCGCCGGAACGGGCACCCTGAACCGCGAGCCGACGCCGTCCTCCGCCCGGACCGACGGCCGCGTGCTGGCCGTGCCCGCCGCGCGTCAACTGGCCCGCGAGATGAACATCGATCTGGCACAGGTACAGGGCAGCGGTCCCAACGGACGCATCCGCGTGCAGGACGTGATGGCGCATGGGCAGGCCGCTGGAGGGCAGGCCGCCACCCCTCAGGCCGCCCCGGCGCAACCCCAGCCGCAGGCCTCTCAACCTCAAGCGGCTCCGGCTCCGGCCAGCTCACCGCAGCCCGCCGCGAAGGGGACCGGCGGCCTGCCCGTCGCGGCCGTGCAATACCGCACGCCCAAGGGCTACGAACACCTGGAAGACCGGGTGCCGCTGCGGGGCATGCGCCGGGCCATCAGCAACCAGATGCAGGCCAGCCACCTGTACACCGTCCGCACCCTGACCGTGGACGAGGTCAACCTGACCAAGCTGGTGGAGTTCCGCAGCCGGGTCAAGGACGAGGCGGCGGCGGCGGGCGTCAAGCTGTCGTACCTGCCCTTCATTTTCAAGGCGGTCACGGCAGCCCTCAAGAAGTACCCCAGCCTGAACACCTCCTTCGACGAGGCCAGCGGCGAGATTGTCCAGAAGCGTTACTATAACATGGGCATGGCCGTCGCCACCGAAGCGGGCCTGACTGTTCCGGTCCTGAAGGATGTGAACCAGAAGAGCATCTTTGAACTGGCGCGCGAGGTCGTCGATCTGGCCGGCCGCGCGGGGGCCGGCAAACTGGCCGCGGACGAACTGGCGGGCAGCACCTTCTCGATCACCAATATCGGCTCGATCGGCGCGCTGTTCTCGTTCCCGATCATTAACGTGCCCGACGCCGCCATCCTGGGCATCCACAGCATCGTCAAGCGGCCCATCGTGGATGAGCATGACAACATCGTGGTGGCGCATATGATGTACCTGAGCCTGTCTTTCGACCACCGCCTGGTGGACGGCGCAGAGGCGGCACGCTTCTGCAAAGAGGTGATCCGCTTGCTGGAAAACCCGGACCGGCTGATGCTGGAAGCGATGTAATCGCATCCACCGTCGCGATCCCCAAGCTGACCTAAAGGTGCGCCCGCGATTCGTCAAGGGCGCATCAGCTTGAAAGAATAAAGTGGAGCGTCGGGAGAGTCCGCTGCGGCCCCCTGCCCCCTCCTTTCACCCCTTTCCAGGAGACTTCGTTACACTGCCATGATGACCCGCATTCTGATTCCCTTGCTGTGCCTGACGGCCCTGGCCCCCGCGGCACAGGGCCTGAAGGTGCAGGTCTGGGACCGGGAATTGCAGACCAAGGTGGGTGACGGCGAGACCAGCGGCAGCAAGCTGATCATGCAGTTTGTCGGCGATTACGATGGCCCCGTCGTGGTGCTGTTCGCGCAGACTGACGAGGAAAAGTCGCGAATGACCTTCCCTGGCCTCAAAAGCAGCTACAACGGTGTTCTCAGCAAGGGTCAACTGACCCTGCAATTGCCGGGCGCAGCCGGGGCCAACGCCGCCAACACCTCCCTGACCCTCAGCAAGTTCCTTTCCCCTTTCAAACTGACCCTCAGCGCCCAGCCTGCCGGACAGGCCCTGAGTCTGCCGGGCCTCAAGACCACGGATTCGGCGGCCAAGGACAGCAAGTAAGCCCGTCCCCACTTCACCCATTCAAGGAGACCGCATGCTGGCGCAGATTCTGGTTGTAGAAGACGATCCACACCTCGGGCCGCTGCTCAAGGAATACCTGTCCGCCGATTACCAGGTGCATCACGCCGCCACCCTGCGGGACGCGCAGTCGTGGCTGGGCATGCACAGCGCCCAGCTGATCCTGCTGGACCTGAACCTGCCCGACGGTGACGGCCTGGATCTGGTTCAGGCGTTGCGACAGTACAGCAGCACCCCCGTACTGGTGCTGTCGGCCCGCAGCGGCGTCCAGGAGCGGGTGGCCGGGCTGAACGCCGGCGCCGATGACTACCTGACCAAGCCCTTCGCCATGCCCGAACTGGACGCCCGCATCACGGCCCTGCTGCGCCGCACTGCCGCGGGTACTGGGGTGAATCTGGGCAACACCAGCCTCAGCACGTCCAGCCTGCTGCTGACGGTGAACGACAAGAGCATCAACCTGACCGAGCACGAGGCGCGCATTCTGGAACTGATGATGCGCACCCCCGAACGCGTGTTCTCACGGGCCGATATCGAATCCCACCTGTACGGCTGGGAGACGCCCAACAGCAACAGTGTGGAGGTCCGCATCTCGCAGCTTCGCAAGAAACTCGAGCAGTCGGACAGCGACCTGAAAATCCGCACCATCCGCAACGTCGGCTACGTGCTGCAAGCCTGACCCGCATGCTGCCCCCGGCTCGCCCTGCCCCAAACGCGCCCGCAGCTGGCTCACGCCGGGGCGGGGCGCTGACTCCGGGAGCGGGGCTGTCCTCGGCGCGGGTGGCGTGGCGGCACAGCCTGCGCTTCCGGCTGGCGGCCACCTACAGCCTGCTGGCGCTGGCGCTGATCATGCTGATCAGTCTGGGCGTGGTGACCCTGCTGCTGTCGCAGATGGACCAGCAGTTCAATGACCGTCTGAATGACCGCGCCGACACGCTGGCCGAGGCGTTTTCCACTTCCGGCGCGGGCCTGGGCAAGACGGCGGGCGGGGCCAACGCCTACACGATGCTGATCGATGACGACGGTACCGTAAAGGCGGCCAGCCCCATTTTGCGAAATTTTGTCAGGGCGCCCTATCCATATGGGGATCAGTCGCGCGTCAATATCGGGGACACCTCGGTGCGGGCGGTCAAGCGCAAGGCGGGAGATTTCGGCATGCTGTGGGTGGGCCTGCCCGAGGATGACCTGTTGGCCGCCCGCCAGAGCGCCGTTAGCGCCCTGCTGATTGCCTTGATCTCCACGCCGCTGATCCTGCTGCTGGTGGGCTGGTGGGTGGGCCGCCGGGCGCTGTCGGGCCTTCAGGGCGCGGCGAATCTGGCTGATCAGATCGATCCCACCCTCAGCCTCGCCACTTTGCCCTTGCCCGCACGCGAGGACGAGGTCCACCGCCTATTGAGCGCCATCAACCGCCTGCTGGTCCGCATTGAAGCTGGACAGGCGCGAGAAAAACAGCTGCTGGGCCAGATCGTGCATGAGCTGGGTGCCCCGCTGACTGTCCTCAAGGCCAGCCTGCGCCGCGCCGAGGAACGAACTGACGATCCGGAAGTGCGCCGCGCCGCGCTGGTGGCCGACGAACTGACCTTTACCACCCAGGACCTGATGCAACTGGCGCGCGGGCAGCTGGAGCTGAAGCTGGCCTGGCACTACATTCCGGCGCGCACCCTGCAAGAGCGGCTCGAGCGGCTGGTGCCCGGCACCACTTTCGAGGGCGACTGGAGGGGCGGCATCCTGTGTGACCCGGACCGGCTGACGCAGGCCGTCCGCAACCTGCTCGCCAATGCCCGCCGCGCCGCCGGGGCGGACGGCAGCGTGACCTTGACCCTGGATGAAACGGCGGACAAGGTGACATTCACTGTGCGCGACAGCGGTCCCGGTCTGCCCCCCGAACTGGGCGAGCGCATCTTCGAGCCGTTTATCAGCGGCGCGGGCAGCAGTGGCCTGGGCTTGAGCGTTTCGCGGCAGATTGCGGCCATGCACGGCGGGAGCCTGAGCGGCGGCAACCACCCGCAGGGCGGCGCGGAGTTCGTGCTGAGCATTCCGGGCGCGGCGCTGGGCGACGAGGACTGAGGCCGGCCGGAGCTGGCTGGAACAGAGGAGGGGCCAGGAAAGGAAGCTGGAAGAGTCGCCGCCTATCCTGAATGGGTGATCCGAGCGACGCCCGCCGACGAAGTTTCCGAACTGCTGGCCCTGCTGATCCTGCGCCTAACGCCGAATCTAGGGCCGCGCCGGATCGAGGCCCTGCGGCGGCATTTCGGGGGCGCGGGGGCGGCCCTGAATGCCCCGCTTGCCCAGTTGCGTGATGTACCTGGACTGGACGCCAGAAGTATGGCCAGCATCGGCCAACCGAAAGCAGCGGCGGGGGCGCAGGCCGAGCTGGACAAAGCCCGGCGAATGGGCGTCACGCTGCTGGGCCGGGGCCTCGACGGTTACCCGGCCGCCCTGGAGTCGCTGGGCGACCCACCCCCAGTGCTGTGGGTGCTGGGCGATCTGCCTGATCTGGACGTCGTGCCGCGCGCTGTGGGGATTGTGGGCACGCGGGCGGCCAGCCCCCATGCGGTCAGTCTGACCCGCTCGATTTCAGGCGACCTCGCGCGGGTGGGCGTCGTGGTGGTCAGCGGTCTGGCACGCGGCATCGATACGGCAGCGCATGGGGCAGCGGTGGAGGCTGGGGGCCACAGCATCGGCATTCTGGGCAGCGCCGTAAACGTAATCTACCCGCGCGAAAACGAGCGGTTGGCCGAGAGACTGACGCTGATCAGCGAATACCCGCTCGACACTGGCCCGGCCCAGCACCACTTTCCGACGCGCAACCGCCTGATCGCAGCACTGTCCGCCGGGACGCTGGTGGTGGAGGGCGAACGCAAATCGGGCAGTCTGATCACTGCCACCCACGCGCTGGAATGTGGGCGCACGGTCTTTGCCGTTCCAGGCCGAGCGGGTGATCCCCGCGCCGCCGGTCCCCATGCCCTGATCCGTGACGGCGCCGTGCTGACTGAAACTGCCCAGGACGTGCTAGACGAGTTGGGCTGGGGGCAGGTCCCTGCCTCGCCCATGCCCGATCTGCCCCCTGAACAGGCGCGCGTATTGGTGGCCCTTGGTGCCCCCGCCACGCTCGACGACCTACAATCAGGAACGAATCTTCCCCTGCCAGAGCTTCAGACCGCCCTGGTGATGCTGCAACTGCTGGGGCTGGCGGAGGAGATCGGCGGACGGTGGGCGCGGCGCTGAACCCCCTTCAGACGTGCTGAGGCCCGAAGTCCTTTTCCACGTCCACGCGCGGTGGCCCCGTCAGCGTCACGCCCTCGCGGGCGGGCTCAGTCAGATCGGGCAGTAGACTCCTGACGCCAACATTCAATTGACCACCAAGCCCTGAAACGCCGTCCGAGAGCGGATCGAGGCTGAAGCTCCACCCTCCACCTGTCCAGAGGGTTCCAAGCTGCAGCACCTCGCCGCGCCCCAGGGCCGCGAGTTCCAGATCGTCGATGCGGACGCGTACGCCCCGTCGTGTGAAGCGGACTTTCATACACCGTATTGTGCCCGCTCTATGGTGGGGCCATGAACATCCTGATTCTGGGCGGCACGCAGTTCGTGGGGCGGCATATCGTGGAGGCGTTCTTGAAGTCGGGCCACGCGGTCACGGTCCTGACACGCGGCAAGTCGAAAGACGAGTTGCCGGAGCAGGTCGAGCGTTTGCAGGGGGACCGCAACGAGGGAGCGGTGGGCCTGGAGGCCCTGAACGGCAGACAGTGGGACGCCTGCGTGGATGTGAGCGGCTATACCCCCCAGCAGGTACGGGCCAGCGCTGAGGGCCTGCGAGACCGCGTGAGCCGTTACGTCTTTATCAGCACCGTCAGCGCCTATGCCGAGCCGGAGCGTCATCCAGTGCGCGAGGACGATCCGCTGTCCACGCCCGCCGCCGAGGACGTGACCGAGGTTTCCGGCGACACCTACGGCCCCCTGAAAGTCACCTGCGAGCACATTATCCAGCAGGTCTACGGCGAACAGTCCACCGTGCTGCGCCCGCAGATCGTGGCCGGACCCTTCGATCACACGGCACGCTACCCGTACTGGGTGGACCGCGCCGCGCGGGGCGGGACGGTCCTGGCCCCAGGCGATGGTTCGGACTTCTTGCAGGTGATCGACGCCCGCGATATGGCACGCTTCACGGTTAAGGTTGTTGAGGACGGTATTGCTGGCATCTTTAATCTGGCCGGGCCGAGAATCAGCTGGGCTGACTTCATGGAATTGCTGGGAGTTTCTGAGCCTCGCTGGGTAGATGGCAAGACGCTGGAGGCGAACGGGCTGGGCGCTCGCGAACTTCCCGTTTATCTACCTGAACACAGCGAACAGGGCGGTCTGATGGACGTGGATAACTCGCGGGCGATCGCAGCGGGCCTGACCCTAACCGATCCGGCGGTGACGGCGCGAGATACACGTGAATGGAGCAAGGATGCGGATCTCAACTATGCCCTGACCCCCGAGCGCGAGGCCGGAATTCTGGCGTCTCTGGGCGGCTGAGCACCTCTCTCAATCGGGTCAGAAGACAGGGGACCGAGTGATATGCTGACCCGCGCTACGCAGTACGTAAGGGAGGTGCGCGCCTATCTCGCAGGAAATCTGGTCGGACGTGCTCGGGTACGTCCGCAAGAACATTTCGGAAGTCGAATACCACACCTGGTTTGCCCCGGTCAAAAACCTGGGCGTGCAGGAGGGATCGCTGGTGCTGGGCGTCCGCAATTCCTTCGCACAGGAGTGGTTTCGCAAGCATTATCTGGAGTTGCTTGAAGACGCGCTGCGTTCGCTGGGCGCGCAGAACCCGCAGGTCAGTTTTCAGGTACTGCCGGCTGCCCAGGACACCCTGTTCTCGCCGGCAGATCCGTCACCTCCACCGAACAGACCGCCGCCCAGCCCTCCCGGCGGTCCCTCGGCGCAGGATCAGGCCGAGAACCGCAAGCGACTCAATCCCAAGTACACCTTCGAGAACTTTGTGGTGGGTCCAAACAACAACCTGGCCCACGCAGCGGCGATGGGCGTGGCCGAATCTCCCGGCAAGGCCTACAACCCGTTGTTCATCTACGGTGACGTGGGCCTCGGCAAGACCCACCTGATGCACGCGGTGGGCCACTACATGTCCGAGCGTTTCCCCGACAAACGTATCGAATACGTGTCCACCGAGTCGTTCACCAACGACCTGATCAACGCCATCCGCGACGACAAGATGACGCAGTTCCGCAACCGCTACCGCAGCGTGGACCTGCTGCTGGTCGACGATATCCAGTTTCTGGCAGGGAAGGAGCGGACGCAGGAGGAATTCTTCCACACCTTCAACGCGCTCTACGAGAACCACAAGCAGATCATCCTCAGTTCAGACCGTCCGCCGAAGGACATCCAGACCCTGGAAGGCCGTTTGAGAAGTCGGTTCGAGTGGGGCCTGATCACGGATATCCAGTCGCCGGAGTACGAGACGCGGGTGGCGATCCTCAAGATGAACGCCGAGCACAACCGCATCGATATTCCGCAGGAAGTGCTGGAGCTGATCGCCCGACAGGTCACCAAGAACATCCGCGAACTTGAGGGCGCGCTGATGCGCGTCGTGGCGTTTTCCAGCCTGAACAACGTGCCTTTCTCGCGGGCGGTGGCGGCCAAGGCCCTGAGCAATATTTTTGCGCCGCAGGAAGTCAAGGTAGAGATGATGGACGTGCTCCGACAGGTGGCGTCCCACTACAACATGCCCCCCGATGTCATTCGCGGTTCGGGGCGTGTGCGTGAGGTGGTGGTGCCGCGCCAGGTGGCCCAGTATCTAATCCGTGAGCTGACGGATCACTCGCTGCCGGAAATCGGGCAATTTTTTGGTAGGGACCATTCCACCGTCATGCATGCCATCAACAAGGTCACCGAACAACTGGGCAAGGATCAGGACGTCACGACCTCTGTCGAACTGCTCCGCCGCAAGATGCAAGGCCTAGATGACGAGGATTTAGATGCGTAATTCCTAGGTTAAATTTGTTCGGTAGCTAAATAAGTTCCAAAACCCGTTCCAAATTGGTGTGCCGAGTTTCACAAGCTGTGGATAACCCTGTGGATAACCTGTGGATAACCCTGTTTTTTCTGTGGATAACTTTGTGGATAACTCGCCCTCTTTGAGTCCCTGTGGATAACCTCGCTTTTTGTCCACAGGTTATCCACAGGAAAGTGCCACTTATCCACAATTTTGTCCACAAGACAAATATGCGCTTAGCGCGTTCGCAAGCCACTTATCCACAGTTTCCACAGGCCCTATTACTACTACTACTATCTTCTATAGTTATTTAAAGACAGGTAAGAGATAGAGGTTGACAACCAACCAAAAGAATAAACTCAGTCCAAAAAGTGAGATGGTGAATGAGACGATACGCACAAACTGGGAACAGACAGGGCACTCAAGAGGATCGGGCATGAAAGCGTACGTGACGAAAAAAGTTCTGAGCGAGGGCCTGGGCCTGCTGGAACGTGTGGTCCCCAATCGTAGCAGCAACCCCCTTCTCACCTCGCTGAAAGTCGAGGCCAGTGAGGCAGGTCTGACGCTGAGCGGTACGAACCTGGAAATTGACCTGTCGTGCTTCGTTCCCGCCGAGGTTCAGGAGCCCAGAGACTTCGTGGTCCCCGCTCACCTGTTCGCCCAGATCGTCCGCAATTTGGGTGGCGAACTCGTGGAGTTGGAGCTGGTAGGTCAGGAACTGGCTGTGCGCGCTGGCGGCTCGGATTTCAAGTTGCAGACGGGTGATACCGAGGCATATCCGCCCCTGAGCTTTCCAGGCAATGCGGATCTGAGCCTGAACGCCGAGGAGTTGGCCCGCGCTCTGGGCAGTGTGCGCTACGCAGCCAGCAACGAGGCTTTCCAGGCGGTCTTCCGGGGGATCAAACTCGAACATCACACCGAAACCGGCTCGGCTCGTGTCGTCGCGTCGGATGGCTACCGGGTGGCGATCCGCAATTTTCCAGCCAGTGGAGATGGGCGCAACCTGATCATCCCTGCCCGTAGCGTGGACGAACTGATCCGCGTGCTAAAGGACGGCGAGGCCCGTTTCACCTACGGCGAGGGCATGCTCAGCGTGACCACAGACCGGGTACGAATGAACCTCAAGCTGCTTGATGGCGACTTCCCGGACTACGAGCGTGTAATTCCCAAGGACATCAAGCTTCAGGTCACGTTGCCGGCCACTGCCCTCAAGGAAGCTGTGAACCGCGTGGCCGTTCTGGCCGACAAGAACGCCAACAATCGCGTCGAATTTCTAGTGTCTGAGGGCCAGCTACGTTTGGCCGCCGAGGGCGACTATGGCCGCGCTCAGGACACGCTGGCCGTCACACAAGGTGGCGTGGAACCCGCCATGAGTTTGGCGTTCAATGCCCGGCACGTCCTTGATGCTCTTGGTCCGATTGAGGGGGAAGCCGAACTGCTTTTCTCCGGCTCTACAAGCCCTGCAATCTTCCGCGCGAGTGGTGGGGGTGGCTACATGGCTGTCATGGTTACGCTACGCGTTTAAGGGGCTAGTGAGGCCCAGCAAGAGGCATCTTGCTGGGCCTATTCTGCCTTCTTTTCTCTTCGAGCAGAAGATCGTTTGTTTCCAACAAAGTTATCCACAGTTATTCCGACTGTGGATAACTTTTGTGGACAACTCTCGTCTGAGTCGCAATTTTCTGCCTATCTGCGCTTGTGGTTAGACCGGAGGTAGCCTGCCCTTGCACAGGGCGCTTATAGTGTCCCAGATACACCTACTCGCTGGCTCAGGGCTGACGGGGGGTGACGTTCAGGAGGACTCGTCATGAACATTGAAAAAGTGATTGCCCGTGAAGTGCTCGACTCGCGCGGAAACCCCACCGTAGAAGCCGAGGTTCATCTGGACAGCGGTTATGTCGGCCACGCCATCGTGCCCAGCGGGGCCAGCACAGGCACACATGAGGCCCTGGAACTCCGTGACGGCGGCAGTCGCTACGGCGGCAAGGGCGTGCAGAAGGCCGTCAAGAACGTGAACGAGGCACTAGGACCTGCGGTGGTGGGTCTGGACGCCAGCGATCAGGGCGCAGTGGACGCGGCATTAATGGAACTGGACGGCACGCCCAACAAGGGCAATATGGGCGGCAACGCCATCCTGGCGGTCAGTCTGGCCACCAGCCGGGCCGCTGCCGAGGAACTGGGGGTGCCGTTGTACCGCTACCTGGGGGGCAGTAACGCCAAGACCCTGCCAGTGCCGATGATGAACGTGATCAACGGCGGTGCGCACGCCGACAACTCGGTGGACTTTCAAGAATTCATGGTGATGCCGGTGGGCGCACCCAGTTTCCGCGAAGCGCTGCGTTACGGGGCCGAGACCTTCCACAGCCTCAAAAAAGTGCTGAGCGGGCGTGGCTACAACACCAATGTGGGCGACGAGGGCGGTTTCGCGCCGGATCTGAAGAGCAATGAGGAAGCCCTGGAAGTCCTTTTGGAGGCTATCGAGAAGGCAGGGTATGAGGCAGGCAAGGACATCTGCATCGCGCTGGACCCAGCCGTCACCGAGCTGTACAAGGACGGTCAGTACCACCTGGAAAGTGAAGGCCGCGTGCTCTCCACCGCCGAGATGGTGGATTTCTGGGCCGATTGGGCCGATCGCTTCCCGATTGTCAGCATCGAGGACGGTCTGGCCGAGGACGACTGGGATGGCTGGCAGGCGCTGACGTCCAAAATTGGCGACCGGGTGCAACTGGTGGGCGACGATCTGTTCGTGACCAACCCTGAACGCCTGCAGCGCGGCATCGATACCGGGGTGGGCAATGCGATTCTGGTCAAAGTCAACCAGATCGGCAGCCTCACTGAGAGCATGGACGCCATCGAACTGGCCAAGCGCCACCATTACGGCACCATCATCAGCCACCGCAGCGGTGAGTCCGAAGATTCATTTATCGCCGATCTGGCCGTGGCCACGAATGCCGGGCAAATCAAAACCGGGAGTGCCAGCCGCTCGGACCGCATCGCCAAGTACAACCAGTTGCTGCGAATCGAGGACATGCTGGGTGACCGCGCCGTGTATCCGGGTCGCAAGGCACTCAGGTAAGGAGAAAACTCAGGCGGCGGGCGCTGGAAGACCGATGATCATTCCAGCCTTCGCCGCCTCTCCAGATGCAGATGGAATCACTTCCAGATAGACTGGTCTTTTGAGCTCCATCGATTATAAGGATAGCCATGAAACATTTTGATCGAGCCACCAAAATTGTCGCGACCGTCGGTCCGGCCAGTCGCAGTCCTGAAGTGCTGGGCCGCATGATGGACGCTGGTCTGAACGTCGTTCGCATGAACTTCAGCCACGGCGATCCCGAGGACCACCGCCAGACCTATTCCATGGTGCGCGAGCTGGCCGCCCAGAAAGGCATCACCGTGGGGATTCTGCAAGATCTCCAGGGACCGAAAATTCGTGTGGCCCGTTTTGCAGAAGGGTCAGTGACGCTGGCCGCAGGGGACCACTTCACCATCACGATGGACGATGTGGAAGGTGACGCCACACGCGTTTCCACCACCTACAAGAACTTGATTCGCGACGTGCATCCTGGCATGTCCCTGCTGCTCGACGACGGCAACATGGCCCTGCGTGTGGAGGGCGTGCGCGGCAACGACATCCTGACCAGCGTGGTCATTGGCGGGGTGCTGAAGAACAACAAGGGCATCAACGTTCCCGAAGCCGATCTGAGCGTGCCCGCCCTGTCCGATAAGGACGTGTCGGACATGGAATTCGGCGCGGAGCTGGGCGTGGACTGGGTGGCACTGAGCTTCGTACGCTCTCGCGATGATCTGCTGCTGGCGCGGCACTACCTGTCGCGCTTCGGCAGCCGCGCGAAGCTGATGGCGAAGATCGAGAAGCCGCAGGCCGTGGACCGTTTCGAGGACATCCTCAAGGAGGTCGACGGCATCATGGTGGCGCGCGGCGATCTGGGGGTGGAGATGCGCCCCGAGCAGGTGCCGACCATCCAGAAGCGATTGATCCGCCTGTGCCGCGAGGCCGGTAAGCCTGTCATTACCGCCACCCAGATGCTCGAAAGCATGATCAGCCTGCCGCGTCCCACCCGCGCCGAGGCCAGCGACGTGGCGAACGCCATCTACGACGGCACCGACGCTGTGATGCTGTCGGCGGAGTCGGCGGCGGGCCTGTACCCGGTGGAATCGGTGGCCATGATGGATCACATTGCCCGTGAGGCGGAGTCCAGCGAGCACTACAGCATGCTCCAGCGTCAGCTGGTGATCGACACCACCCTAGCCCAGGACTCGATTGCCAATTCGGCGTGTAACATCGGAGCCAAGCTGCGGGCCTCTGCCATCGTGGCCTTCACCAGCACGGGCGGCGCCGCCCTGCGGATCGCCAAGAATCGGCCTCCGGTGGCAATCCTGGCCCTGACCCCCAATGAGACCACCCGCAATCAGCTGGCCCTGTGCTGGGGCGTGGTGCCAGTTCTCAGCGAGGATCCGCGCAACACCGACGACATGGTGCGGATCGCCAACAAGGAACTGAAGAACAGTGGTCTGGCCGATGTGGGTGACCGTTATGTCATCACGGCAGGTGTGCCGTTCGGTGTTCAGGGCACCACCAATATGCTGCGCGTGGAGTCTCTGCGCGAGGCAGACGTGGTGTCGCAATTCTGAGCTGATCTTCCCCAGACGCCTGACTCGCCCGGACTGACGAATGTCACGGGCGAGTCAGCTTTTTTATCCACAGGCACAGGGTTCATCCACATGCACCCTGTGGATAAGTCCGGAACAGGAAAGGTTGTTTTCTATGTGCTATACGGCATTCCCGGAACAGAAAGTTATCCACATTGCCCTGTGCATAACTTTCTGTTCCGGACTGGCCTGGCCTGCCACGCAGGCGGCCCGTGAAGGTAGCGTAAAGACGTGAACCGGGTCAATCCCCCAGCACAAGGCGTGCGAATCGGTCCTTGCCCTTCTGAATGACGGCGCCGCCTTCTCCAGACAGGTCAGCCCTGGTCAACTGGCCTTGCGGATCGGTATAGGTCTCACCATTGAGCTTTAAACCCCGGTTCTGGATCAGCTTGCGGGCCGCACCGTTGCTGGGTTCCAGGCCCGCAAGCACGACAAGTTTTGCCATGCTGATCCGCTCTGAGTCCATGCTGTCGTTCAGCCCCGCCGCGACATTGACAGTTGGAATGTTGTCGGGGATGCCGCCCTTCGCCACGCTCTTGAACCTTTCCTCGGCGGCGTCCAGATCAGCGTCCGGGTAAAACCAGGCCACCACCTCGCGGGCCAGAGCGCGGTGGGCAGCCACCGGATGTCCGCTCAGCAGCTCTACAATCCGGGCCTTGGGGAGATCGGTCAGCAGGGTGAAGTAATTGTCCAGCAATGTGTCGGGCACCTTCATCAGCTTGGCGAACATCAGGTGCGGCTCATCGGTCAGGCCGATGTAGTTGTCCAGGCTCTTGGACATTTTCTCGGTTCCGTCCAGCCCCACCAGCAGCGGCAGGGTCATGACCACCTGCGCTTCTTGGTCGTAGTCCCGTTGCAGGGCGCGGCCCACCAGGTTGTTGAACAGCTGATCGGTGCCGCCCAGCTCGACGTCAGCTTCCAGGGCCACCGAGTCGTAGCCCTGCGTGACCGGGTAAAGCAGCTCGTGCAGGCTGATGGGGGTGCCGGCGCTCAGGCGTTTGGTGAAATCGTCGCGCTCCAGGATGCGGGCCACCGTGTACTTGCTGGTCAGTCGGATCACGTCGGCGTAGCCCATAGGTTCGAGCCACTCGCCGTTGTAGCGGATTTCCAGTACCTCGGGCTCGCCGCGCAGGATCAGGCGGCACTGTTCCAGGTAGCTCTGCGCGTTGGCGCGGGTTTCCTCCAGCGTCAGCGGCGGGCGTGTCTTGCTCTTGCCACTGGGGTCACCGATCATGGCCGTGAAATCGCCGATCAGCATGATGACCTGATGGCCCAGGTCCTGAAACTGGCGCATTTTGCGTAGGATGACCGCGTGGCCCAGGTGCAGGTCCGGGCGGGTGGGGTCCGCGCCCAGCTTCACGCGCAGTGGTTTGCCCGTTTCCACACTCTGGGCCAGCTTGCGGCGCAGATCGTCTTCCGTGACCAGATCAACCACGCCGCGTTTGAGAATTTCAATCTGCTCGTCGACAGGGACCTTCCGGCGAATCTCGTTCATGCTGTTCTGATTCATACTGACTCCATGCAAAAAGGCGGCGCACCCCACTGTGGCTGCCCCGCTCTCGGAATTCGGATTTCAGGCTAAGACTGACCTCCCACCGCTAGCGGCAGGATCGATATGCACGTCGGGTCAGACGCCTCATACCCGCCAGTGTAGCGGATAGCATGGCGGGCGTGAAGACCATTCAGCACTTGCGCACAACCTTTCCCCGTTCCGGACGGGTGGAGTGGCTGGGGCTGCGCCCGGCCCGCCACGTGACGCCCGTGCGCGTGTCCGAGGTGGAAGCGCACCCGCTCGTCGGTCTGATCGGGGATCACGGCAAGACGGCCCCCGCCCGTCTGACGGCGCTCTCCGGCAAACCCGATGTGACGCCCAGGCCGTCCACTCCGCCCCTTCCCGGTGGCCCCGGCAAACGGCAGGTGACGCTGATTCAGGCGGAACATTTGCCCGTGATCGCCACGCTGGCCGGATTGCAAGAGGCAACGCCGGAACTGTTGCGCCGCAATATCGTGGTTTCGGGTGTGCCTTTGCTGGCGCTCAAGGACGCCCGTTTTCAGATCGGTGAAGTGATTCTGGAGGGGACGGGCGAATGCCACCCTTGCTCCCGTATGGAGGAGAATCTGGGCGAAGGCGGCTACAACGCGGTTCGTGGTCACGGCGGCCTGACGGCTCGGGTGATTGTGGGCGGCGTGATCCGGGAGGGTGACGCAGTAACCGCGCTGTCCCCCGATGTGGCGAAGCAGGGTTGATGCCACGGGAGCCAGCAAATTCGATCTCGCGCACCCTGACCTTCAGTCGGGTTCTGTTCGGCGTGGAACAGGCCGACGCCCTGCTGGTGGGCATGGTCCTGCTGATCCTCAGCCCAGGCTTGCAGGCGCTGGAGTGGGCGGGCGACACCAGCTTCTCGAACGGCGGCCCAGCCATCGTCGCTCTGCTCCTGGCTATGGGTGTCTATAGCTCGGTGCAAGGCTGCCTGTATGGCCTTCCGGCCCCTGCCCGCTCGGAGGGTGGTAGATGACGATGCCTACCCTTGATGCCCGCTTGGAAGCGGTTCTAGGACTGATCTGCACCGACGTTCATGCCGACATCGGCAGCGACCATGCCCGCCTACCCGTCCGTCTGGTCCGGGAGGGCCGTGTGCGGCGCTGTATTGCAGTGGAACTCAATCCCGGTCCGCTGGAACAGGCGAGGCGCAGTGTGGCGCGTTCGAGACTCGAAGCCCAGATCGAGGTCCGAGAGGGCGACGGTTTCGGCCCTATTCTTCCCGGTGAAGTCGGCAGCGCCAGCCTGTGTGGCATGGGCGCGCACACCATCAGGCGCATTCTGGAGCGGGCAGGGGAGAGGTTGCCGTCTGTCTTGATCGTGCAGCCCAATGACTCTGCCCTGCTGTTGCGGCTGTGGGCGTGGGCAGCGGGTTATCACGTCTGTGCCGAGCACCTGATCGTCGGCTACTGGCCCTACCCGGTGCTGCGGTTGGATCGGGCCAGCGGCCCAGACCCGGCTTATGAGGGGCTGTCGCTGGACGCCGCTCTCAAGTACGGCCCACTGCTCCTGCGTGCGGGCGGAGAAGCGCTGGTCCAGCAAATCAGGGACGACATCGTGCGTTTGCAGAAAGTGGCTGCGCCGGGCCGCGAATCCTGGCAGGAACTGGAAACGGCGAAAACAGCGCTGGCGGCCACGAGCAGTGGCATAAAATAAAAAAGACCGCCTCTCGACGGTGATAGGAAAAAGATAGCGCAGTATTCGGCAGGCGTCAACTTTCTGCGGCCAGCCGAAAAAAAGCGTTCCACACCCAATTCTTGCGCATTTTGGATCGGAGGTGTGCATAACGCGATGTCCAGTGACTGAAAAATTCAGGCAATAAAAAAGCCGCCTTAATCGGCGGTGTTGATAAGAAATATAGCGTCGTACTCAGCTTTTGTCAATCGCATAAACCTGCAACAGAAAATTCTCGTGTACAACAGCGTCTTTTCAAGAATGATTGAGGATGACTCTGCATAATGGCTGGCCCGTCGTCTGTAAGTCAGAAGCGGCGCACAGGGACTCCCCGTTCGCCGCCTCTCCCACCAATTCCAGCTGTTATTCGCGTTCGCGCTCGCGTTCGGCGTTCAGCTGGGCCTGCAGCTGGGCCTGGCGCTGACGCACGTAATCCTGATGGAAACGGGACTCGTCCATCAGGTCCGTGCCCACCGTCAGCTGGCCGGTGGCCAGCTCTCGCATGGCCTGGGTGACCAGATTGCGGGTGCGGACCCGCTGCTCGACGGGCAACACGCTGGGCGCACCGGAGCGCAGTTGCAGGGCACGTTTGGCCGTCACAACGCTCAAGCGGTACTTGCTGTCGGTCATCGAAAGCAACTTGTCAATGTCTTTTTCCGCCATACTGTTCAAACCTCCAATTCAAGGCCGTACCGCTCGCCCCTTTAACCCCTCAGCTTAACCCCTGAGCGCGGGCAAGAGGGGAAGTCAGCTTTCAAAATCCGCCTTCCAAACCCAGCCGCCGCAAAGGCCGGAAGTCTCCACCTCTGGAAACCCCGGCCTGAACGATTGAAATGGCTTAGGACTGCTCTTCTTCGCTGCTGGTGTCTTCCGTTGCCGCGTCCTCGTTTGCTGCCGGAACGGCATCGGCCTTGGCTTCTTCCAGCGTGGCCTCGCCTTCCAGCACGGCGGCGGCAGCTTCCTCGGTCAGTTCGCCCGAAGCAACCAGACCGGCAACCTGAGCAGCCTGGGTTTCGGCCTCGGCTTCCTCGGCGGTCATGCGCGGTGGCAGGACGCTCACCACGACCTGATCTGCATCCACAGCCAGCTTGACGCCCTCGGGCAGGGTGATCTGCCCAGCGGTCACGTGGTCACCGATTTGAAGCTTGCTCACGTCCACCACAAGCTCCTGGGGGATGCGGCGTGGGCCGGGGGCAATGATGGCCAGATTGTGAATCACGATGTCCAGCAGACCGCCCATGATCTCGCCCTGGCTCTTGCCCTTGGTGTGGACAGGCACGGAGACCTCAATAGCCTCGCCGTAGGTGACCATATAGAAGTCCACGTGGATCGGGACGCGGCGGCGCTTGTCCATCTGCACGGTCTTGACCAGTGCGGGGAAGGTTTCCTGGCCTTCTACCGTGATGTCGTACAGGCCGGTGGTGCTGGTCTGGCGGAAGGCCCGGTCAAAGGTCTTGCGGTCCAGGGTGAAGGAGACGTTGTGCTCCTTGTTGTAGGCGACGGCGGGGATCATGCCTTCAGCCAGCTTTTCCTGGCTCTTGCGGGGCTTTGCGTTCAGTTCCATGTGCGTAGGTCTCCTTGGCGCGTTCCGTCTTCTGCTCCCCGCCGCACATCGGCCACGCGGGGCCGGGGGCGGGGGTGAACGGGCAACCCTGGCAGCATAGCAAACCCGGGCGTGGCAGGGGAAGGGTTACTCGCATGATTTGGGTTCGTTCTGCTAAACTTGCGGGCGGCACCGGGAGGCTCCCACCTGAACGCCCGTCTCCGAGACGGCAAAGGGCTGAGGCGGCCCCGGTTGGCACAGTGTCTGAAGCGGGTTTGACCACCCCTTTAGATCTTCAAGGAGCTAAAGATGATCAGCGTTACCGAACTGAGAAACGGCACCAAGGTGGAGATGGACGGCGGACTGTGGGAGTGCCTGGACTACTCGCACCTGAAGATGGGACGCGGCGGCGCGAAAGTCGTCACCAAATTCCGCAACATGGAATCCGGCAGCATCGTTGACCGCACCTTCAACAGCACCGAAAAGCTGCAGGACATCTACGTTGAAGGTAAGACGATGCAGTACCTGTACAAGGACGGCAACGACTACATGTTCATGGACATGGAAACCTTTGAGCAGGTCACGCTGCCTCCCAGCCTGGTGGGCGACGCCTCCAAGTTCATGAAGGAGAACACCGAGGTTGAGGTCGCCATGTACGGTGACAAGGCCCTGAGCATCACCCTGCCTAATCAGGTCATCCTGAAGATCGTGGAAACCGATCCCGGCTTGCGCGGCGATACAGCTTCTGGCGGTACCAAGCCTGCCAAGCTGGAGACCGGCGCCACCGTGCAGGTCCCCCTCTTTGTGGAACAGGACACCGAAGTGAAGGTGGACACCCGCACCGGCCAGTACCTCAGCCGCGCTTAAGGCCTCCTGATGTTGCCGCCTCTGCCCGTTATGGGTGGGGGCGGTTTTCTTGTTGGGGAGCGAATTGGTGGCGAGCGTTTTCACGGTGGGAAGTGCTGAGTCTGCTGGGCTGGTAGACGCATCAAAAGTTCAGGACTTGGGCGATATCGTGCTCAAGGGTGATCAGATTTCAGTTGCTCCGGACGCCTGCGCTCGGGCGGCATTTCGTTCAAGGCTCTGAGTCAAAAAGCCCAAGTGCACTGCATGATGAAGACGGTAAGTCTAGCTTCGCGCCATGCTGTGGCCGTGCGGCATCAGGCTGAGTCCATCATGCTGGCGGGTCTGCAAGCCATTTAGACAGCATTAGCTCGCCTCGCCTCCGTACGCCGACCGGCGTGTCGATCCCTATTAACATTTGGTGCAAAAAGTCCCGCTGGGAAATTCTTTTCCTGATTACGTCCTTCAGTTTCCCTTGAACTTGAGCGTATAACACTCAAGTCTATTGACTCTAGCGAACTGTAGCGTTATGCTGTTCGGAGTTTCAGAACTGTTGCCCGTGTGGCTGCAGAATCTTATTTCACTCAAGGAGTCAAACACATGGCTAAAGCTGTTGGGATCGACCTGGGTACCACCAATTCCGTTATCGCTGTCATGGAGGGCGGACGCCCCGAAGTGATCGTGAATTCTGAGGGCGCGCGCACCACACCGTCCGTTGTGGCTTACAAAGGGGACGAGCGCCTTGTGGGTCAGATTGCGCGCCGCCAAGCTGCGTTGAATCCCGCTGCCACCCTGTTTGAAGTCAAGCGCTTTATCGGCCGCCGCTGGGATGAGGTTAAGGAAGAGGCGGCCCGTAGCCCCTTTAACGTCAAGGAAGGCGAGGGCGGCTCGGTCCGCATTGAAGTGAACGGCAAGGATTACGCCCCCGAGCAGGTAAGTGCCGAGGTGCTGCGCAAGTTGGTGAGCGATGCCAGCGCCAAGCTGGGCCAGAAGATCACGGACGCCGTGATCACTGTGCCTGCGTACTTCGACAATTCGCAGCGTGAAGCCACCAAGCAGGCCGGAGAAATCGCGGGCCTGAACGTGCTGCGCGTGATCAACGAGCCCACGGCTGCCGCTTTGGCCTACGGTCTGGAGCGCAAGGGTAACGAGACCGTTCTGGTCTTCGACCTGGGGGGTGGTACCTTCGACGTGACCATCCTGGAACTGGGCGATGGCGTGTTCGAGGTGAAATCCACCGCCGGGGACACTCATCTGGGCGGTGCGGATTTTGACCACCGCATCGTGGACTGGCTGGCCGACGAGTTCAACAAGGAGCACAACTTCGATCTGCGTAAGGACAAGCAGGCCTTGCAGCGTCTGATCGAGGCTGCTGAGAAAGCCAAGATCGAACTGTCCAACGCCTCCGAGACCTCGATCTCCCTGCCCTTTATCACCTTCGATCCAGAAACGCGCACCCCCATGCACTTGGAACGCACGCTGACCCGCGCCAAGTTTGAGGAGCTGACCGCCGATTTGCTGCGCCGTGTGCGCCAGCCCGTCGAGCAGGCCCTCAAGGACGCCAAGCTGGATGCTGGCAAGATTGACGAGGTGATCCTGGTGGGCGGCTCCACCCGTATCCCCGCCGTTAAGCGCATCGTGCAGGAGCTGATCGGTAAGACGCCCAACGAATCGGTCAACCCCGATGAGGCCGTTGCGCTCGGCGCCGCCGTGCAGGCAGGCATCATTCAGGGCGACTCCAGCCTGGGCGATATCGTGCTGGTGGACGTGACCCCGCTAACGCTGGGTGTGGAGGTCAAGGGCGGCATGATCGCGCCGATGATCACCCGCAATACCACCGTCCCTGCCAAGAAAACCGAGATCTACACCACCGCTGAGAACAATCAGCCCGGCGTAGAGATCAACGTGCTGCAGGGTGAGCGCCCGATGGCCAACGATAACAAGAGCCTGGGCCGCTTCAAGCTCGAAGGCATTCCGCCCATGCCCGCCGGACGCCCGCAGATCGAGGTGACCTTCGACATCGATGCCAACGGCATCCTGCACGTGACCGCCAAGGAAAAGAACAGCGGTAAGGAAGCCAGCATCCGCATCGAGAACACCACCACGCTTGATAAGAGCGACGTGGAGAAGATGGTCAGGGAAGCCGAGGAAAACGCCGTGGCCGACAAGCAGCGTCGCGAGAAGGTCGAGAAGCGCAACAACCTCGACGGCCTGCGGGTTCAGGCCCTGGGCCAGATCGACGAAAACGCCTCGGCCCCGCAGGAGGCCAAGGACAAGCTCAAGGCTGCTGCCGACCAGGCCGAGGAAGCCGTCCGCAGTGACGACGACACCCAGATTGCGGACGCCCAGAAGCGTCTGGAAGAGGAACTGCGCGAGTTCATGACTGCCAACCAGAACGCGGCCCAGGCTCAGCCTGAGGGTCAGGACGGCGGCGTGAATATGGGTAAAGACAGGGCCGAAGACGACGACGTGATTGACGCGGATTTCAAGCCCGCGCCCTAACGTCCATCCCTAGAGCCACCCAGCAGGGAGAGGACGGCCCACCCGGCCTCCTCTCCCCGTTTTCATGAGAATTCACCGCCAGAAAATTTCCTATGCTGGTGCGATGTTTAGAAAGCGAGGTACCCCCGTGACCGACAACGACATGAAAAACGGCAAGCCCAATCCGGAGGCTGAGGCCGAGACCACCGAGAACCTCAAGTTCACCCCCGCCCGTGAGGGCGAGCAGACCATTGACGCGGACAGCGACATCATGGACGCCGAACTGCTGGGTGAAGACGGCGAGGACGGCGACTTCAGCGGCTTTCCCGGCATGGATGAGGGCATGATGGCCCAGGTGCAGGAGATGATGGGCAAGCTGGAGCGCGTGGACGAACTGGAGAAGGAAAATGCCGATCTGCGCTTCCGGCTGGGCCGTCTGGCCGCCGACTTTGACGGTTACCGCAACCGCACCGGGCAGGATCTCGACGCTGCCGAGGACAAGGGCATTTCTAAGGCCGCCGAACAACTGATGCCCGTCTACGACGATCTGGAACGCGCCGTGACCATGGGTTCCGAAGACCCCGCCAAACTGATTCCCGGCGTCAAGGCCGTGCAAAGCAAGGTGCTGGCGATCTTCTCCAAGCTGGGTCTGGAACAGACGGCCCAGGAGGGTGAACACTTCGATCCCCAGTGGCATGAGGCCCTTCAGGTGGTTCCCGGCGACGAGGACGACAAGATTGTCCAGGTCTTTCAGGCGGGCTTCCGCATGGGTGACCGGCTGGTGCGCCCAGCGCGTGTCGTCGTGAGCCGCAAGGGTTGAGCGCATGACCTCCAGCGATCCCCTCCACGGCGTCACCTTGCAGCTCATGCTGGAGCGGCTGCACGACGCCTACGGCTGGGAAGGGCTGGCCCGCCGCGTGCCGATCAACTGCTTTTCATCCAACCCTAGCATCCAGAGCAGCCTTAAATTCCTGCGCCGCACTCCCTGGGCGCGGGCCAAGGTGGAGGGGCTGTATCTGGAACTGGTGAGCGTCTGAGGGCTGGATAAGTCGCTTCTGACGCTCGAAGGTTGGGCTCTTTAGGACACTCCCCCGCCAAGGAGGCGCGATGGCTTACAAAGATTACTACGACGTGCTGGGCGTCTCCCGTGGAGCGTCCGATGCGGACATCAAGGCCGCGTACCGCAAGCTGGCCAAGCAGTATCACCCCGACAAGAACGCCGGGGACGAGAAGGCCGCTGACCGCTTTAAGGAAATCGGCGAGGCGTACGCCGTTTTGAACGATCCTGAAAAGCGTAAGGTCTATGACCAGTTCGGCCACACCGGGCAGGTGCCGCCTGGCTACGGCGACATGGGCGGTGGCTTCCAGGGGGGCGACTTCGCTGGATTCGATCCGGGACAGTTCAGCGACTTCTTCCAGGGCTTGTTCGGTCAGACAGCGCGCGGCCGCGCCAGTGCCGGGGGTATGGGAGGCTTGGGTGGCGGCTTTCCCGGCGGGGGCGGGCAGCAGGTCAACCTCGAAGACCTGCTTGGCGGCCTGGGCGGTGCGGGT
Source organism: Deinococcus humi (assembly GCF_014201875.1). Taxonomy (NCBI): domain Bacteria; kingdom Thermotogati; phylum Deinococcota; class Deinococci; order Deinococcales; family Deinococcaceae; genus Deinococcus; species Deinococcus humi. Next base: position 50,724 of record NZ_JACHFL010000019.1, read on the forward strand.
CAGGGGCGGCGCTTCGTGCAGAACGTGGAAGGTGAGTTGCAGGTAACGCTGGAAGAGGCTTTTGCGGGCAGCGACGAGGTCATCAACGTGGACGGCAAGCGCCTGAGTTTGCGTGTTCCAGCCGGCACCCGCGACGGCGCCCGCCTGCGTCTTGCCGGACAGGGGCCGGGAGGCGGCGACGTCCTGCTGACCATTCGGGTGCTGGAAGACGCCCGCTTCGATCTGGACGGCGATCATCTGACCACGACCGCCGACGTACCCGCCCCGGTGGCGGCACTGGGCGGCGACATCAGCGTGCAGACCCTGAGTGGACGCGGCAACCTGAGTATTCCCCCCGGCAGCAGTGGAGGCCGCCGCATGCGACTGCGCGGTCAGGGCTGGCCCAAAAAGGACGGCACGCGCGGTGATCTGTACGTGCGGCTGAATGTGACTGTTCCGTCCGCGCCCACCGATGAGGAAAAGGAGCTGTACCGCAAATTGCGCGAGTTGCAGAAGTAGCTCTCGATCTCACTCGAGATTTCAAGACCCCTCGCCCACTTGGGTTGAGGGGTCTTTGCATAAGTTGCATGGCCACGCTGGGGCCTATTTTCTAGCGTCTTCACAAGGAAGGCAATTCACCCTCAGGCGCTATATAGAGCGTAAATGGGGCAGAGCGGAATACAGCAGACCTCACCGCTCAAGATCTCTCGTTCACACCATCTACGGCACGTCATCGTCATCTAGGATGGGCACATCGCCCACGGGTAACTGCACATGAGCCGTCGTCCCCTGGCCGACCTCGCTTTCCAGCCAGATGCGGCCCTCGTGCGCCTCCACGATGCCGCGCGCGATGCTCAGGCCCAGGCCCGCGCCGCCCACGTCACGGCTGCGACTGTCTTCCAGACGGTAGAAGCGGTCGAACAGACGGTCGAGTTGATCGGCAGGAATGCCGGGGCCATCATCCCTCACGCTCAGGCGGACTTCAGTGCCATCCTTCTCAGGGCGGCTGCTCAGGGTGATGGTACGCGCCCCGGCCTTGAGGGCGTTGCTGACCAGATTGATGATGACCTGCTTGAGCCGGTCCGCGTCGCCCTCGAAGGTCACCTCCTGCCCAGTCACCGTCAGAGCCGTGCCCTGGGCCTGTGCCAGCGGCATCAGCTCGCGGGCGATCTCATTCAGAAACAGGCCCGATAGAATCGGATCGCGGGCCATCACCAGCGCGCCGCTGTCTGAGCGAGCCAATTGCAGCAGGCTGGCGATCAGGTTGGTCAACCGTTCGGACTCGCTGCGAATGATCTTGAGGCTTTCCTGCTGCTGTTCGTCCGGACTGGTGCGCCGCAGCAGGTAGCTGGCATGCCCACTGATCGCGGTAACAGGTGTCCGCAATTCGTGACTCGCGTCGCTGGTGAAGCGCCGCTGCGCCTCAAAGCTGTCCTCCAGGCGGGCCAGCATATTGTTGAGTGCCCCCGCGAGCGCCTGTACCTCGTCGCCCGTTTCGGGCTCGGGAACACGCTCGGTCAGGTTCTGCCCGCCGATGCCCTCGGCGGCACGCTGCACCAGTCCGAGCGGCTGTAGCGCCCGTCCGGCCAGCAGGTACGCGCCGACGCCCGCTGTGATCAGTCCAGCCAGAAAAAGCAGCAGGATGACCGTCCGCAGATCCGCCAGCGTGTGCTGGATGTCTTTCAGACTGCGCCCCACATATACGATAGTCAATGTGTCGTTGCTGCCTGGCAAGCCCAGGGGCGAGGGTTGTAAGGCCAGTGGAGCCAGGCGCACCAGCACACGCATGGGCGCGAATTCGTTGCTATATGCATCCTTGATATTTTGATCAATCAGCAGCTGACCGTCCGGCGAGCGGATCAGTTCGGTCAATTGGGCCTCAGACAGGGTAATCGGAGCGTCGCGGTCAATCCCGGCTGAATCACGGCTCTCGTTCCGCAGCAGAGTGAGAGTGTCCAGCAGGCTCCGGCGCGCCTCTGGCGTATCTGCCTGTGCCAGCCTGCTGGTCAGTCCTGGCAGGTCATAGAACGACAACTGCTCGATCTGAAGTGCATAGTTGGGAAATTGATAACGGGCGCTGCGCAAGTCCCCCGCCGCGTCCCGGTTGATGTTGTTGGAGGGCGTCAGGCCCAAGGAAGGCAGAACCTGCACGAACCGGCTGTAAGTGTCGCTCAGGTCGCGGTTAACGCTGGTGATCAGGTTGTTGCGCATGATGACCAGCGTGGTCACGGCCACCGTGGTCAGCAGGACGGCCAGCAGCGCGGTATAGAACAGGGTCAGCCGCCAGCGCAGAGTGGTGTGGCGGCCCCGTGACCGCTGCCTGGGCGTCCCGGTCACCGGGTGGCGTCCGGCGGCCCCGGCGAGTTGACGTGGCAACAGACGGACCCTCACGCCCAGCAGTGTAGCGGTCTAGCGTGAGGGTCAGGGTGATGGGTCTTGGACGTGCAGGGGATAGACGCAGCTACTCCTCGCGCAGCACGTACCCCACACCGCGTACGGTGTGAATCAGTCGCCTCTCGCCACCCTCCTCCAACTTGCGGCGCAGATAGCCGATATACACGTCGACCACATTGCTGCCTCCGGTGTACTCGGGCCAGACCTTTTCCTCGATTTCGAAGCGCGAGAACACTTTCCCAGGATTGCGCGCCAGCAGTTCCAGCAACTCGAATTCCTTAGCTGACAGCTCTACCCGTCGGCCCCCCCGGAAGATCTCGCGCCCGTCGAGGTTCATAACCAGATCGGCCACCCGCACCTCGCCTGTTACCGCCGGATTGACCCGGCGCAGGTGGGCGCGCACCCGGGCCAGCAATTCCTCAATCGAGAAGGGCTTAATCAGATAGTCATCCGCCCCTGAGTCGAGCCCCTCTACCTTGTCCTGAATGCCGTCTTTAGCCGTAAGGATGATGATCGGAGTATTGCTGGTTTTGCGGATGCGCCGCGCGACCTCTAAACCGTCCAGAACGGGGAGCATCAGATCCAGAATAACAAGATCGGGGTTGACTTCGCGGAATTTAGACAGGCCGGTTACGCCATCAAAGGCCACCTCGGTGGCATATCCCTCAGCGGCCAGCTCAAGCTCGATAAAACGGGCAATGTCTTTCTCATCCTCTATGACGAGGACCAACGGCTTACGTTCCATGCGGTCAGTCTAGGGAGCGTTCTCATGAGAAGACGCGATTGGTGCTTAACTGACTTTCATCCGGGTCTGAGGATGTGTGGCGTCTCGCAGAGTCAGGCGGTGGACTCGACAATCTGGACCAAAACCCCGCAGGGTCAGCGCTTCACACGGTGGTTTCACCATGTCCGCGCCGAGCTGTTCAACCGTCGCAGCACAGGCCAGGGTCTCACCGGAACGGGCCGCGTCACACAGTCGCCGGGCGTAATTGACCGGCAGTCCATAAGCGCTGGGCTGCCCACCTACGGGACCGACGATCACATCACCCAGCGCCACCCCTGCCCGCAACTTCAGCGCAGCGCCCAGGAGACCGGCCAGCCCCAATCGCGCGGCGCGGGCGTGGGCCTCTAAGGCCACCTGGCAGGCGTCGGCCGCTCTGACGGCAGGCCAGTACCCCAGCACCGCATCTCCCTGATGTTGCAGCACAATGCCGCCGCGCGCCTCGAAACTCAGGATCATGACCTGCACGAATTCGGTCATCAGCGCCATGTAGTGCGTCAGCGGAAGCGTCTGGGCCAAGCTGGTGCTGCCCGTAAGGTCGACCAGCACCACGCAGACGGGCGTGGCCTGCAGCGGCTCGGCAGAGAGGGGCAGCAGCAGCTCTGGCATGAGAGACCCCTATTCTGATCCTTTTTTCTGTGAAATGAAAGGTATATGTGGATCAGCTTCAGACATCCCAGGGTTTTGAGAGCCTGTAATCTAGACAGATCTTTGCTTGTGGTCTTTCACGGAATGATGAAACCGTGTAGCGGGGGGAGCGTTTTGAAAGTCACCCACTGGCCCACGGTGACTGGGGGCAGAGCCTCGAAGGCCGCCAACACCAGCGGCAGCCGCGCCTGCACAACCCAGGTCTGCCCCAGGACATGTGTGACCTGTCCGCGCCCGTCCAGGGCCGACACCCCCTGTACGTTCAGAGCCTCGCCGCGCTCCGGCGACACGAGTTCCACCGATCCTGGGTCCAGAACGCCGTGGACCACCACCGACGCCTGACCAGGCGCCGCCGCGTAGGGACCGCTGCGGTCAAACAGGTACAGGACCCGGCCTCCGGCCACAAACTCCAGGAGCGGACTGCCCTCCGGCTGCGGGTAGATCAGGCCCTGTGCGGCGTAGGGCGCAAAACGTGCCGCGAAGTCCCGCTCTGAGCTTTCGAGCGTCATCCCTCCTCCAGGCCCAGACCGCTTCCACAGCGGGGGGAACAGGGAAGGGCGGCGGAGGTCATGAACGGATTCTAGCGGACAGAGCGATGTTCCAATTCCAGTCGGCTTTCCAGCCACAGAAGGGTAGGCCGCGCTACTCCCACGGCCAGCCGGTCCAGCAATCCGTCCGCCCGCTCCAGCGCAAAGGTCCCTTCCACCTCGCGCAGAAGATGAATCAGGACCAGGCCGTGCAGGCGCTCCAACACGGCCCATTCCCAGCTGTCCGCTGTTTGAAGCTCGCGGGCGCGGGACAGTAGCGTCAGTGCCCGCCGCTCGTCACCGTCCGCGAACGCCTGCGCCGCTTCCAGCGGAATCAGTCTCAGGTCAGGGTGCGCCACGTCACGTCCACGATCACCCCGGCCAGCATGGTCAGCGCCAGCCACATGTTGGCGTCGAAGAAGGCCACATTGACCCGGCCCAGATCATCCGGATTGACGATGCGGTGCTCGTAGAGCAGGATCGCGCCCATCGCTCCGGCAGCCAGGTAATACCAGACGCTGGCCCCGGCAACCACGCCCACCAGCAGCAGCAGGCCAAAGGTCAGGGCGTGGCTGGCGGCGGCAATCTTCAGGGCGCGGGGGATGCCGAAACGTGCCGGGATACTCTTGATGCCGTTCTTCACGTCGAAATCTCTGTCCAGGGTCGCATAGATAACGTCCAGACCGATCATCCAGAAGACCACGACCACCCATAGCACCCAAGCTGTAGGGGCAAAATGACCGGTCACGGCGACGTAACCTCCCGCCGCTGCTGCGCCGTCCGTGACCCCGAGCCACGCGTGACATAGCCACGTGAACCGCTTGGTGTAGGGGTAGCCGATCAGAAAAATGACTGCCAGAGGCAACAGGGCCAGGCATAGCGGATTGAGTTGCGCTGCCGCGAAAGCCATGACGATGAGGCTGACCGCCACCAGCGCCCACGCCTGGGCCGGACTGACCTTGCCCGCCGGAACCTCGCGCCCCGCGGTGCGCGGATTGCGGGCGTCAATGGCCCGGTCGATCACGCGATTGGCCCCCATCGCTGCCGTGCGGGCTGCCGCCATCGCCACAGTGACCCAGACCACCACTCCCAGGCCAGGCCAGCCTGTGGCGTTGTGGGTCATGCTCGCCAGCAACATTCCTGCATACGCGAAGGGGAGAGCGAACACGGTATGCTCGAATTTCACCAGATCCAGGTAGGTTTTCAATCGCGGGGCCACGCTCATGCCTGGGCAGCATACGCCGAATGGCTAAGATGAGGCACCGCACACGCGACATTTGCCCGTAACTTTGCTATAGTGCCGCCTGCGCGTGAGTGTCGAGGCGTAGCGCAGGCTGGTAGCGCACTTGGTTTGGGACCAAGGGGTCGCAGGTTCGAATCCTGTCGCCTCGACCATTATGTTCTCCGTTTCCCAGCGGAGGCGCGCAGTGGGCGGGATTGGTGTAGTGGTAGCACAGCAGCCTTCCAAGCTTCTGGCCTCGGTTCGAATCCGTGATCCCGCTCCAGACCTTATGAAGGCTCCCCCCGCGGGAGCTTTTGCCCTTTAGAGTCCTGAAATGCGTTCGGTCTGCACCCTTAGCTCAGTTGGATAGAGCAACCGCCTTCTAAGCGGTCGGTCAATGGTTCGAGTCCATTAGGGTGCACCACAATTAAGCTGTGCTGGACAGTTGGTGAGCAGGCGGGTACTATCCGCCTGCTCACTTTTTTGCCACTTAGCTACCCTGACGACCTGAGATAAATATCCATTCCAACTGAGGTCAGAGAGGGCGGCCAATTTATTCACTGTTGGGGTCGTTGAACTTATCACTATAGGCCGCCCAGTGTCCGCCTTCCCCTCATTTGTGCCCGAGGAATCACGATACTGGGCCATGAAATCGCTGTAAATGATCTCCTGGTAACCGGTGTGGGTCCTGTTCGTTCCCTGGAGTCGGCACGCCCCCGGTTCAGACTCAGGTAGGAAGCCGCTCGCCCACACCCAGGTGGGCCAGAATCGCTGAGTAGACGTCGGTGGCTTCCAGGGGACGGTCAGGCAGCAGATCGCGGCGGGAAGTGATTAACAGCGGGCCGGCGGCGGGATCCTCGCCCACCCGTCCGTGGGTGCCCCGCACGAGCGCGGCGTCGAAGCCAATCACATTGAGCAGGTAACGGAAGCCGAGTTTCTTCTTCACGAGGGCCACTGCTGCGTTGAGTTTGGCTGGGCTGTGCGGGTCCATGAACAGCTCCACCGGGTCGTAGCCCGGCTTACGGTGGATGTCGACGGTCCGTGCGTAGTCGGGGGCCACGGCGTCGTCGAGCCAGTAGTAGTACGTGAACCATGCTCCACGCTCGGCCACCACCACGAAATCCCCCGCGCGTTCATGGTCGAGGTGATGCTGCGCCCGGCTCTCGCCCTCCAGCACCTCGGCCACGCCGGGCAGCGCGTGAAGCAGCGCACGAACCTCCTCCAGCCGCTCAGAAGCGTTCACGTAGACATGGGCGACCTGATGATCCGCCACAGCAAAGGCGTCGCTCGCACCTGCGTCCAGCAGTTCGCGCCCGACCTCACGGCGCACGCTGATCAACCCGGCCTCCCGCAGCGCGCGGTTGATATGAACCGGTCGCCACGCCCGCTCGATGCCGTACTCGGACACAACCATGACCTGCACACCCCGGCGTTCGTAATGGTCGATCAGGTCCCCGGCCACCCCGTCAATCTCTGCGAACTGCCTGGCCAGGGCGGCAGCGTCCGGGCCGTGCTGTTGCAGGCCGTAATCCAGGTGCGGGAGGTACACCAGATTCAGGGTTGGCTCGTAGCGCTCGTCGATGTACTTGGCAGCCTCGGCAATCCAGGCGCTGGAGGTGATGTTGGCGTTGGGCCCCCAGTAACTGAACAGCGGGAAGGTGCCCAGCTTCGCCTGCAACTCGTCGCGCAGCTCCTGCGGCTGGGTGTAGCAGTCGGGCAGTTTGCGCCCGTCGGCGGGGTACATGGGCCGGGGCGTGACTGTGTAATCCGCGCTGGAGTACATGTTGTACCACCAGCCGATGTTGGCGACGGTGGCGCTGGGATCGTGGGCGCGCAGGGTGTCCCACAGCTTGGGGCTCTGGATCAGGTGGTTGGACTGCCGCCAGAACTTGACCTCGCGCTCGTCCTTGAAAAACCAGCCGTTGCCGACGATGCCATGGGTCGACGGCCACTCGCCGGTCAGGTAGGTGGCCTGAACCGAGCAGGTTACGGCGGGCAGCATGGGCGCGACAGGGGTGACCTGACCGCGCTCCGCGAAAGCCCGCAGGCGGGGCAGGTGCTCCAGCAGGTCAGGGGTCAGGCCGACGACGTCGATCACGGCCAGTCGTGCAGGCTGGACGGGTGAGGAAGGACTGGGTGTGTTCTGGTGAGGGGTCATGTCAGGTTCCTTTGATGTGCTGCTGCCACCACAGGGTCAGCAGAAACGCGGCGTAGGCCAGGGGCAGCCAGGCCCACGCCCCGGCGGCGGCCAGAATGGTGGCGTCGAGCAGGCACATGCCCGCGATCATCTTGCCGACGGACGTACCGATGTTGCGGCGCGGTCCGTAGACGTGGCCCAGGCTGTGGATGATCCACGCGGCCAGCCCCAGCGCCGCGAGCCAGACCGGCCACGCGAAGCCGCCCAGCACGGCGTAAGCCACCGGCGCGGCGACCAGTGCCACCGGCCAGTAGCGCGCCCCCCAGCTCTGAGGGCGTTGCGGACGGCCCTCGGTCTTGGCGACGTAGGTCAGGCCCGCCGTGTACGCGGCCAGCAGCAGTGCCCAGACCGTCACGGCCACACCTGGCACAGGGGTGACCGCCAGCGCTGCCGTCAGATACACCAGGGCGCGGGTGGCCCCCATCAGGACCGGGCTCAGGGGATTGGTCTTGTGCCACACGTCGTAAAGCACGATTAAAGCGGCCAGAACCACGCCGCCCAGCGGGGCACGGCCCCCCGCAAGCAGCAACAGGGCAAAACCCGCCGCGAACAGCAGGGCCGTGACCCCCCACGCCTCGCCCAGCGCAATCAATCCGGACGGCAGAGGGCGCTCAGGCCGCTCGCGGCGGTCAATCTGGAGATCAAGCAGATCGTTGAGGTACATGCCCGCCGTATAGAACAGCGTCATGCCGAGGGCCGCAGGCAGCGCCTGGCCCCCGGTGCCACCAACCAGGGCCACCCCCGCCAGCGCGTTGGTCACCACTGTGGGCGAGTTCGAGATGCGGGCCAGCGACAGGTGCCCGCGCAGGCGGGCCGGCCACGACGTGGCGCTAGAGGACACCCTGCACCCATTCCAGCTCGCGTGCGATGGACTCATCCAGGGGCCGCTTGAGGTCCGGCGGCAGCACGTCCCAGGTGTAGGTCTCGACCTCCAGGTGTCGCCCGGTCAACCCCGGGCGCAGCAGTTCCAGGCAGGTCAGCAGGGCCGGCTGCGTGGAGCCGAAGGCTCCAGCCTGTTCCAGGAAGACCGGCACGTGGAAATGCACCCGCCACTCGGTCACGTCGGGGTGGTGGAGGTCAGCCAGGGCTGGCGGGAGATCCGGGTACTGAATCAGTGCGCCGCTCCGCGTGCGGGCGACCACCTGATGCAGGTAGGTGCCCTCGGCAAATGGAGCCAGGGCCGCCCCAAGGACGTCGCGGTCGCCCGCTCCTTCCGGCAGCGTCAGCCGCAGCGCGGAGCTGAGCTGAATTTTTCCAACCTGTAGACCGGCCTCGCGGTACAGGGCCAGCACCTCGTCTGGCTCCTCATACATCACGGCCACGTGGCACACGTCGAAGCACACCTGAAAGTGGTCGCGCAAATGGGCGCGGGCCTCTTCCGCGTCTCCCCCCAGCCGCGCCGCCAGAAGGTTTGCGCCGCGCGTCAGCAGATGGTCCTGATAAAAGGCCGCCAGATCCGCGCTGCGTTGCAGCAGGCCGTCCGGCTCGGGCTCCATGTCCAGATGGATGAACACGCCGCTGGACTGGCGCAGGCGCACCAGCGCCTCGATCACCTGAATCACGTGGTCGGTCAGGGTGGCCCAGGTCTCCGGGTCCTCAGCATCCACCCAGGCGGCGTAGCTCAGCGGGCTGGTGCTGATGCTGCCTTCCAACCCCTCCGGGAGCAGGGCCGCGAGAATCTGCACGAGACGCAGGGTGTAGGCCACCCGCTCCGGGTGTCGCCAGTCCGGTGCGTGGACCTGCGCCTTGACGGCCTGCCCGTGGAAGGGGCCGTAGGGAAAGCCGTTCAGGGTGAAGACGTACAGCCCGCGCTCGTCGAGAAAGGCCCGGAAGTCGCTCAGGGCTGAGCCCTGCAGCAGTTCCACGCTTTCCTGGCCAGAGAGGCGCAGGCCCACCCCGAAAGGAGCCTCTGGCGAAAGGCGGGCGCGCAGGGGCACCGTGTACTCGTCCAAACTGTTCCGCACGCCTTCCAGACCGCTGGCCGGGTGGATGTTGGTGCAGTACGTCAGGTGGGCGCCGTGAACGAGCACCCTACCTCCCGGCCAGCGCCGTTTCGGGCCGGGGAGCAACGAATTTTGGCGACTGGCCCAGAAACCGCTGCGGGTTGTCCAGCACGATCTTGCGGATGGTGGCCTCGTCGTGCCCGCGGCGGCGGGCCTCGAAGATGAATTCTGGTACGGCCAGCGGCTGGCTGGGGCCCCAGTCGCAGGCCGAGGCCACAATCAGGCGCTCGGAGCCGTACATCTCGATCATGTCGATGGCCCGTGCCGGCGAGGCCTTGGTTTTGGGATACAGCGTGATGCCGGTCCAGAAACCGTGCGCCAGGATCAGCTCAGCGGTGTGTTCCTCGGCGTGGTCGATCATCACGCGGCCCGGCTCGATGCGTGGGTCGGCGGCCAGAGCCTCGATCATCACGCGGGTGCCCTTGTACTTGTCTTCCAGGTGCGGCGTGTGGATGTGAATCAGCTGGTGGTGTTCCAGCGCGAGTTCTACATGATCGAGAAAGGTCGCCATCTCGTTGCGGGTCACGCGGTTCAGGCCGATCTCCCCGATGCCCAGCACGGTCGGGCGCTCCAGGAAGGCCGGGATGAGCTTCAGGACCTGCCGGGTCAGCTCACGGTCCTCTCCCTCCTTAGGATTTAGACACAGCCAGGCGTAGTGCGCGATGCCGTACTCACGCGCCCGCGCCGGCTCGAAGGTGGTCAAGTGGTCGAAGTAGTCGGCAAATGCTTCCGGCCCCAGCCGGTCACGCCCAGACCAGAAGGCGGGCTCGGTCACGGCCAGGCAGCCGCTCAGGGCCATGGCGTGGTAGTCGTCGGTGGTCCGCGAGATCATGTGGGCGTGCATGTCGATGTAATTCACTGTTCGGCCTCGCTGTCCAGGGAATGGGGTCCTGCTTCCCGCTGGGGCGCACCGAAAGCGCTTTGCGAACCACGCAGGTCGAGCAGCGTCAGGTCCTGATCGCTCAGGCGCATCTGGGCGCGGACCACCCGGCCCGATTCCGGCGAGACGAGTTCGTGTAGCGCCCCGCGCAAGGCCGTCAGGCGAAAGTCGTCGCTCGCCTGCGCCGCGTCCTGGGCGCGTTCCAGACGGTCCAGAAAGGCGGCGATGGCAAGCAGATGGGCGCGGTGTTCCATAAAGGACAGGTCAAGCAGTTGTGCCTGGGTCAGCAGGCAGGTTTCGGCGTGGACGTTCACAGGGCTCCTTGGGGGTCAAGCAGGGCCGGACTGGGGACATGGCCCTGGGCCTGCACGTCGTCCAGCAGGGCGATGGCGCGGCGCAGGAGGTCGTGATCCATCTCGTGCACCTCGATGGGGCTGGCAATGCCAGTCAGCAGGGGAATGGTGAGACGCCCGCCCAGATGCTCGCGGAACTCGTTCAGGCCGCTCAGCACCGAGCCGGGGTCCTGGGCGTCCTGCGCGCCGGACCCCATTTCGGGCACATGCACGGCCAGCCGCAGCGTCCGCAGGACAGCCAGGATGCGTCGCCACTCGGTCTCGGGCAGCAGACCGCTCAGCGCCGCGTAGGTGCAGTCCAGGGCGACCCCTGCCGCGACAGCCTCGCCGTGGCGCAGGCGGTAGCCGCTCAGGCTTTCGAGCTTGTGCGCCGCCCAGTGCCCGAAATCCAGCGGGCGCGACGATCCGCGTTCAAAGGGATCGCCGCTTCCGGCAATGTGCTCCAGGTGCAGCTGTGCGCAGCGGTACACGGCGTAATCCATGGCCTCGCGGTCACGCGCCGCCAGGGCCGCCGCATTCGTCTCCAGCCATCCGAAGAAGGCTGCGTCTTTAAGCAGCGCCACTTTCAGAGCCTCGCTCAGGCCACCCAGCCAGTCGCGGTCCTCCAGCGTGGTCAAGAAAGCCCGGTCGTTCAACACGGCGTATGGCGGGGCAAAGGTGCCCAGCCAGTTCTTCTTGCCGAAAGCGTTGACGCTGTTCTTGACGCCCACGGCCGAGTCGTTCTGTGACAGCACGGTGGTTGGCACGCGCACCAGCCGCACGCCCCGGTGCGCGGTCGCGGCGGCGTAGCCCACCATGTCCAGCACTGCGCCGCCGCCCACCGCAACCACGTAGGCGTGCCGGTCGACACCGTGCGTGTTGATCGCTTCATGTACGCGCTCGACCTGCTTGGGATCGCTTTTACACCGTTCCCCTCCCGGCACCGCCAGTGGCGGCGCGACCAGACACAGGTCTGGGTGCGCGGCGAAGTAGGCCTGGATCTGGGCCTCAAGGCCAGGAAAGGCCGCCAGCACACCGTCGTCCACCACACACAGTACCCGGGGCACCTGATCGCTAGCGGGACGGTTCCCGCTCAGGGTGTCGTCCAGCAGCGAATGCTGAGGGTCAAAGAGGTGCTCGGTGAAGTGCACCGGGTAGGTGAAGGTGACGGGCACGACCTGCATGATCGTCGGGTTCATGGGGCTCTTCCTGTCCAGACGCGCTGATCAGCGCCGGACGTCCTTGTGTCGATCATTCATTTACGCTGCTCTGGACGCCATAAATGGAACGCTAACCTGAGCTGTCAATGAGGGCGATGAGACCATTCGCAAGGGCTAATGCGGAGGGCCATTCTTTCAAAATCGGCCTATTTTAAGTGTACTTAGCGACTGAATCGCACTCTTGGCCCCTCAGGGGCGACCTTGCGTTCGACCGTGCCATCTGGCTGGGGCTGCTGTTTCAGCATGACTCACGCGTTGGATGCTTGAGTAAGTCGGCCACATCCGACCAGCACATCTGAGCTTCCGATACTGCCGTCATTTCGAAAAGATTTTTTTATCGGCTTTGCGGCGTTCATTGTCTATATCAGGGACAACCGAATGAAAACAGGCAACCCCTTGAGGGGTTGCCTGTTCAGAGAGGAAAGCCTCAGCGGGTGGCTGGTGCCGCGTCGGTGGCCGGAGGCGTCGTGCTGTCCGTGGGGGCAGGCGTGGTCTCGACAGGGGCCGCATCGGTGGGTGCAGTGTCGGCAGGGGCGGCGCTGTCAGTTGCTCCCGGAGTGGCGGAATCGGTGGCGGGCGTCGTCGGCTTGGGTTCGGCGGCGGCCACCCGTTTGGCCTGGGCCGCCAGCACCTTCTCCAGATTGTCGGTGGGCTTCAGGGCGGCGACTTCCTTGCTCACGAAGGCCTGGCCGGCCTCGTTCTTCTTGGCCGCCAGCACCTGCGATTGGATCTGGGCACGCACGGCCGCCAGCGACTGGGTGACTGCCGGCTTCAGATCGGTGACGTACAGCACCGAGTACCGGTCTCCAACCTTCACCACATCGCTCAGGCTGCCCTCGCCCGCATCCTTGAGGGTCTTGGCACTGAACACGGCTGCTTCCAGTTCGGGACTCAATTTGCTGTCACCGGCGGTCACCGCGCCGCGTTCGCTGACGGTCCCCCCGGCCTTGCCTGCCGCCGCTGTGAAGTCGCCGTTGCCGTTCCAGTCGGTACGGAAGGCCAGTGCCTGGTTGCGGTCACGGAAGCTGGCCTCGCTGACGGTGGCGCTGGCGGGGGTCTGGAACTGCTCCTTGTTCTGATCGTAGTACGCCTGCAGATCGGCGTCGGTCACTTTCACGTCCCGCGCGCCGTAGGCGGCCAGGCCCTGAGCGATGTCCTGGCGCGTGCCGGTCAGGTTCAGCTTCAGCTTCTCGGCGATCGTGGGGGCAGCGTAGGTCTGGATCAGACCCTGCGTCACCTGCGGCTTGAGAATGCCGTTGACCAGCCCAGCGGCCTGCTCAGGCGGCACCTGCTGAAGCAGCGAGGCGAACTGCTGGTTGCTGACCACGCCCTCCACCACTTCCGAATACGGGATGTCCCTGCCCGCGACGCTGGCGACGGTGGGGTTCTCGATCTTCCAGTTGGGATCGACGTACTCGATCTTGGCGTCCTTCTCCAGCCCGGCCAGCCACTGCTCCAGGGCAGCGTTCTCCTTCTGGGTCTTCAGGGCAGTCACGACGTCGTTCTTGGCCTCGTCGAAAGGCTTGGGGGCGGGCGGCAGGTACTTCTCGACCTTGACGATGTAGAACTTGCCGCCGCTGGAGACCACGTCGGTCAGGCCGCCGTCCGTCAGGGCAAACGCTGCTGCGCCCACCTCGGCGGGCAGGGCCACCTGGGCCACCGGGCGGGGGGCGCCGTTCTCGATGGGGCCGAGCGCACCGCCGCGATCCTTGAATTCACTGCTGTTGGCCGAAGCCAGCGCCGCGAAATCCGCGCCGTTCCTGGCCTGGGCCAGCAGGTCCTTGGCCTTGGCCTCGTCCGCCACCACGATCTGACGGCCCACGATGCGCGCGTCGCTCTGGAAGGCTTCGGGGTTCAGGTCGTAATACAGCTTCGCCTCAGCGTCGGTGGGAGCGGGAGTGGCCTTCTTCAGCTCGTCGACCTTGCGCTGGATGGCGATGCTGTCGCGAATCTGGGCGCGGGCAGCAGCGTCGCTCAGGCCGACGCCCTGCAGGAAATCGGTCCAGGCCTTGTTGTCTTTGAGGTCGCGCTGTTCGCGAACCTTGTCTACCTCGGCGTTTACGTCGGCGCGGCTGACCTTGATGTCCTGCGTGGCCCCGGTGACCAACGCCTGCTGAATCTGGTTGGCAACCACGACAGTCTTGAAATCGTCGCCCAGCACGCCGGTATCGGTGCTGCTCAGGACTGGGTTGCCCCGGCGGGCCTGGTCCAGTTGCTCCGCCGTGATGGTCTGTCCATTGACCTTCAGGGCTGGGACGCCGTTGACCTGGTTGCGATTGAACAGGCCGGCGATGTTGGGGGTGAACTGGTAGGCCATGCCGACCACCAGAAGCAGGGCCAGCACGATCAGCATGACGTTGGTGACTTTCTTTCGGTTCACTTGATCTCCTTAAATATTGGTGCTAGCGTACCTGAAGCCCTGCATGCACTCGTAGCTCAGGTGGATAGAGCGTTGGCCTCCGAAGCCAAAGGCCACTGGTTCAAGTCCAGTCGAGTGCACCATTCATGTTCACGGTCCAAGTCACGCCACCCTGCGGGGTGGTTTTTTCGTGGATTGGGTCAGGTTGGAAGGGCACAGCCAGCCAGCACACGCGCAGCAAACACACGCGCAGGAGTCTAGCATGCAAGGTTAAACGGGCGTGAAGCCGGAAAGCCCGTTGTGGCGGCCCTTTTTTGCTGCCTTCAGGCATCTGGAAGGCGAGTGGCGGCGCTGGCCTGTACGCTGGGGACATGAGCGATCCCACCTCCAATTCCACCACGCCGTCCGGCGGCCTGCTGGGTCTGCTGTCGCGCCTGCCCGGCAGCTACGCCGGTCCACAGACGCCCGAAACCGCCCCCTACGGCCTCGTCGGCGTGGGCGAGGGCACACTGGCGGCTCACCTGCTCCAGGCCTTGGCCCTGCCCAGCCTGACGCGCTCCGGCACGCAGTTCGTGCTGGGCAGCCCAGACGCCGGAACCCTGGCCACCGATTACGCCGATCTTGCCGAGGTCGCCGGAGCCACCGCACGCCGTATCAGCACCGGAGGCCGCCCCGATGAGATTGACGTGCTGGTGCCGGGTGGACCGCTGTCCACCTACCACTTCGCGCAGGCGGTGGCCTACGCCAGCGGTCACGCCGAGGAAGCCCGGCAGGCCGACGCCGCCATGGCCGATCTGGCCGCCCGCTGCGCGCCGAACATCGAGGAGAATAACCCGGCCCGCGATCTAGCCTGGAGCCTGTGGGGGCGCACGCCGCTCCTGCTCTCGGCCCCCGACGCGGACGCCCTGCCGCACGCCTGGCAGCAATTGCTGGCGCGCACTGGTAAGACGCTGGCTGTGCCGCTGCTGGGCGACGTTCTGCCGTTGACCTGCGGGGCGTTCGACGCCCGGCACGAGCAGGGCGACGCCAAGGTGGCCCTGCTGCTGGGCGACACCGATCCGGCCCTGCTGCTGGCCCGCGAGATTCTGGAGTCGCGTATCGACGAGATCATCCACGTGCCCGCCCCGAACGGCGCCCAGGGCTACCCTGCCGCACTGGCATTGTGGTACTTCGGCGCATGGGTGGCCGCCTACCTGGCCGAGCGCTACGACGCCGAACCGGCGGATCCTGCCGTGCTGGCCCGCGCCCAGGCCACCCTGAGCGGCGAGGGCGGGGGTAGGACGGATGGGGACCTGCGCCTGAGTGCGCCCCGCGACGACCTGCGGCGTACCCGTGTGCAGGAGGAACCCGACTGGGCCGACGATAACGATGAGGACGATCTCGATGACCCGGAGGACCGGGAAGAGGACTGAGCGGGGCGCTCGGCAGCACCCAGGGCTTGCCTGGAGTGAGTTCATCCATTCGTCCGGAGGCGATGTGCCCTGCGGTCGGGCGCTATTATGCGGAATGTGCGGCTGCTGTTGCTCTCCGACATTCACGCCAACAACACTGCACTCGGGGCGGTGCTGAAGGACGCGTCTTCACGCCGTTACGATGGTGTGGTCCACCTGGGCGACGCGCTGGGCTACGGTCCCAACCCACGCGAAGTGCTGGATGTGCTGCGCGATCTGGACGCCGTATGCATCATGGGCAACCACGATCAGATGCTGCTGGAATACGTTGATGGCAAGCGGGCCAGCCGCGACAGCGTGGTGTCGCTGGCGCTCAGATGGCAGATCGAGCGCCTCTCGGAACGTGACATCGCCTGGGTCCGCACCTGGCGCGACGGCATTGACGACCCGGATGTGGGCGCGCGCTACCGCCACGGCACCCCAGTCAGCCTGGACGAGTACACCGATTCGGTGGCGGCGGCCCGCGAGGCCTTCGGGCAGTGGCAGGGCCGCCTGGGTTTCGTGGGCCACACCCACGTGCCCGCTGTCTACGCCACCCTGAACGCTCCCACGGGTGAATGGATCAAGGGCCAGCTGTTCCACGACGGCGGCAGTTACATGGTTCCGCCCACCACCCGCGTGATCCTCAACCCGGGTAGTGTGGGCCAGCCGCGCGACGGCAACCCCAGGGCCAGCTACGGCCTCTACGACACCGTGCGTTCGCAGTTCGAGGTCATCCGTGTGGCCTACGACATTCCCCGTGCCCAGGAAGCGTCGCTGGAGGCGGGGTTGCCACAGGTGCTGGCGGCGCGGCTGGCTGTCGGCAAGTGAGCGGCGTGAACCACATTGCTGGCGGCTTGCCCATCTGTTATCCGGCATGACCCTGCACGCTTCCTTGATTGAACAGGCCGACGCCTTTACCGGCAACGCGCTCCTGCTGACCGGCCCGGCGCGGGTGGGCAAGCGGGCGGTGGCGCAGGCCATCGCGGCGGCGCAGAATTGCCAGGGCGCGCGGGGTATGGACGGCGAGGCCTGCGGGGTGTGCCGGTCGTGTCTGGCCCTGGCGGCGGGGGGACACCCGGACCTGCTGCTGGTCGAACCGCGCGCCACTACCACCACCGGCAAAACAGCGCGGCGCAAGCTGATTCCCATTGGCGCGGTGCTGCAAGGGCGTGACAAGGGGCGCGAGTACGAGACCCATATCTACGAATTTCTGGAAGTGCGCCCCACCTTCAATCGCCGGGTGGTGATCGTGGACGGCGCGGAGTATCTGGGGCCGGAGGCCGCCAACGCCCTGCTGAAACTGGTGGAGGAGCCCCCGCACCGCGCCCTGTTCCTGTTTCTGGCCGAGGACCGCCGTTCGGTGTTGCCCACCATCGTCAGCCGCAGTGCCCGTCTGGGGGTGGCCCCACTGGCCGATCACACCATCGAGTCGGCCCTAATTCGCACAGGCCAGGCAGCCGACGCCGAGCTGATCGCCTTTGCTGCTGGACGTGCAGGTGTACTGGCCGATCTGGACGGCGTCCGCACAGCACTGGAAGATGCCCGCGAACTGGACAACTCGCTGGGCGTGAGCCTGCTGAGCGCGCTGGAAGCTGCCGAGCGGCTGGAGAAACGTTTCGATCCGGCGTGGCATCCTGAGGCATTGCGCTTCACCTGGCGCGAACGTCCGGCCCACCAGCGTGCCCGTGCCGACGCGGCTCTTGATACCCTGCAAAGCGCGCTGGAAGCGTATGCCAGTCCCAGCCTCAGCTATCAGGTCTTCGCGCTGAATGTACGTGATGCATTCGGCATGAGCTGACTGCTCCAGTGCTCACGCCACAACAGCAAAAAACGCAACTTCCCCGTGATGAAGTTGCCGCCAATCCCTGGTCTTAAACTGTTGGAACGAAGAAAATTCAGTCCAGCGGAAAGCCGGGATGCTGGTGCCAGGGAAGCACTCGGTACACAAAAACCTGAACCAGGTGAGGTTCAAAGGCTGTGCCGGAGTGTTGCAGCAGATACGCGGTGGCCTCGTCATTGGTCCAGGCCGGGCGGTATGGGCGATCTGAGACCAGAGCGTCGTAGACGTCGGTCACCTTGATGATACGGGCCAGCAGCGGAATGGACTCGCCGATCAGACCCAGCGGATATCCCTCGCCGTCCCAGCGCTCGTGATGGTGCAGAATGGCCCCCAGAATCTCATGGTTGACCTGTGGGGCGGTGCGGGCCAGACGGTGGCCCAAACTGGGGTGTTGCTGGATGACCTTAAATTCTGTTGGCGTCAGTGCGCCTGGTTTATCCAGGATCCTGGCGCTGATCGCGGCCTTGCCGATGTCGTGCAGCAGTGCGGCCCAGACGATCTGGCGGACATCCCATGCTCCCTGGAGCAGTCCCGCCGCTTCAGCTAGTTTCAGGGACAGGTCCATCACCCGGCGGTCATGCTCGGTGCAAGAACGACCGACCACCGCCATCGCCCAGGTGTTCACTTCGCGGACGTTCGTTTCAATCAGCTGATCATGGGCACGTGGATCAACATTCCATGCCGCATTGGCTTGGTTGTTCCAGGAAGCCCACTTGCGGTTCATTCCAGGCCAGCACAGGACAGGCGACCCATCCGGAACGAGAGGCTGTCCATGCGATTGGTCAGCAAGGAGGCGCTGGCAGCCCGCACGTTGGAGGCGGAAGTACTCTGCTGACGCAACTGGGCTCCGGCAGGGGCGTTGAAGGATTCACGGACCTGTTGCATTTTGCGGGGATAAGATACGGCCATGTCTCTCGCCTTACTTTCCGGTCACGCTGGACTGGACGGTGGTCGTGTTAGGAGTGCGCTCGAGGCCGGGGCAACCGATCTGAACCGCGCTGGCCGAGGTCACAGTCAGGGCAATGACGAAGCTGATCAGGGCGCGCAGGGTCTTTTTCATAAAGTTATCTTAACCGGTTAAGTGTGAATAAGCGTTCAAACCGTCTGGCACAGCTTCAAGCCGACTTTGAGGTCGGAGACTATCACTCTGTTTTAACAGCTTTACGGGCGCAGGATGACCTCAGCGCCATCGAGATGACTTGGCTCGGGATTTCCCTGCTGCGAACTAGCCAGTTTGCAGAGGCTGAGCAGTCGCTCGAGATGGCCATGGCGCTTGGAAATGACGAGGCAGCCGTGGAATACGGCAACTTGCTACGGGCTACGGGTGAAAACAGGAAAGCTGCGGCTCATTTTGGTGAATTGCTCCCGCGTCTGACGGGAGAACTCTTGTTCCGAGCACTCCGCTGGTATGGAGTGACCTTACAGCAACTGGGTGAGCCGGGCGCGATCAAGGCCATCGAAGAGTCCAGGCGGGGTTACCTCTCACTGGGCGATAAGAAGGTTGCGGCACGCATCTCTCATACCCTGGCTTCCACCTACGCATTGAGAGGCGAATTGCCCACTGCACTTAAACTTCTCAACAACGCCCTTCCTGTGCTTGAGCAGGATCTCAATCGGCGCCCTCTGCTGGCAGCTCTCTACACGTTGATCGATATTCAGGTTGAGGCGGGCCAGCTGGATACAGCGGTGGAGACGATTGAAAAAGCGCAGGACCTTGCCAGCGAAATGCAGGATGAGTACATCTCGCTGCATCTCGACGCTCGAAAAATAAATATCTTGCTCTTAAGGGGCGATTACGGGGGCTTTGTCGAGCATCTCCTCGACCTGGCGGAGCGTGGCGAAAAACTCCGTGAGTTCTATGTCACCGAATACGCCCTTTCGCACCTTGCCAACCATTACAGCCGGATCGGGGAGCATGCCGAGGCAGTCCGGACCATTGCCCGCCTGCGCGCCCTGAATCCCGATCTGTCGCTGTACGCGCGGGTGGTTCTGGCCATGATGGCCCTGCGGCGCGGTGATAGCGCCTCGGCCTTGCGGATGCACCTGGAGGTGCGCGACGAGGCCACGCGGCGCGGCGCGCATATCGACGCCACCCGCGCCCTGCTGCTGGCCGCCTTCAGCGCTTACCGCATGAACGATCTGCCCCGCTGCAACGGTCTGCTCTCGGAAGCGCTGCTGGAACTGGCGGGGTTGCCCCACGCCCAGTCGCAGGCCTCGATCGCGCCCGATCTGCGGGAAATCGAGGAAATGCTGGCCTACGCGCGCCTGCAACCCAACCTGGCCCCGCTGCTGGAAGCCGCGCTGGAGGACGCTTCCGCTCTGGGCGGGACCCTGCGCGACGATCTCTTTACCAGCGGCATGCGCCTGGAGATCATGACACTGGGCCAGGAACTGGTGCTGCGCGACGGCGTTCCCTGCGCCATGCGTGTGCGCGGCAGTGTGGCGGTGCTGGCCTGCCTGGCTCTCCATCCGCGCAGCACGCGTCAGGATGTGGTGACGCAACTGTGGCCGGACCGTGATCCCAAGAAGGCCGCCACGTATTTCCGGCAATGTATCACCGACATCCGCGAGGCCATCGGGGCGGACGTCGTGCTGGTGGAGGGCGCCCATCAGGCCCCCGAATACCGCCTGAGCAGCAAGGCCAGCGTAACCCTGGACAGTCAGCGGGTGCTACAACTGATTGCCAACGGCCAGTTGCCCGCCGCCGTGGCCGCCTACAAGGGCGAGTTTCTGCCCAGCCTGCAGGAAAGTGAGTGGGCCGAGGAGCAGCGCATCACCATTCAGCGGGCGCTGGTGGGGTCGCTGCGTGCCGAATTACGGGCCTCGCAGATTGAGCGCGGGCAGGAGCGGCGGGTGGTGTTGCTGGCCACCGCTATTCTGGGCATCGATCCCAATGACACCGAGACCGAGGACCTACGGCTGGACGTGGCGCGTCAGGTGTCCAGTCCCTCGGAAATCGCCCGCTTCGAGGCCGAGCGGCACCGCCGGATGAACTGAACGCCATCCGACAGCTTCATCCTGACCCGGACCCAAAGTGAAGCCTGCTGCTCGCCCGCCCGATGGTCGGTTGGCCTGCCTGAAAGACTAGCCCTCGGTGGACGCGCCGGGTCGGGTGGTCCATTCGGGAGTCGGTTCAATGGTCTCAGCGGGGGCCTTGCCGGGCTCCAGGCCGCTGCTTGCTGCCGTTTGCAGCGGTGTGAGTTGCATACCCGGTGCGCATTCAATCTGGCAAGACAGCCGGGCCTGACCCAGCAGGTCCTTCTCGGTCAGCTTGTCGTGCTCGGCCAGCGTCATGGCGTCGGGCTCGCCCTCCTGAAAGGACACGCGGCAGGTGGTGCAGCGGGCCACGCCGCCGCAGCGATGGAGGATGTCCACGCCGCCACGTTCCAGCGCCAGCACCAGCCGCTCGCCCGTGCGCGCCGTGATCTCTCCGAAGCCTTCGACCTGAAGGGTGATGGTTTGAGGATTGGTCTGGGTCATGGTGGACAGCATGGCATGGAGAGAGGCCTGTCGCCCTGTGGGGAGGCTTCGTTTCGTCCCAGCTTGACCGAACCGGCCCCTGACCTGTAGCCTCTGCGCCATGAGCGAGCAGACGTTCCCCCACACGCGGCCCCCCGGAGGGCTGCTGCGTGTTGGTGCGGGCCTGCCCGTGCTCCCGCCGCCCTCTGGGGTGTAGACACGTCACCGTTGCCGGACGCGTCCCCGTGACGCTCGCCCTGTCGTCTACACACTGTGAAGGGAGAAAAATGCGCCTATCGAAAGGCACCCTCGTCACGCGGCGGGAAACGCCGTCGGAGGCGGACACACGCGGCACGGAAATGCTGCTGCGCGCCGGATTCATCCGTCAACTGGGCAGCGGGCTGTACACCACGCTGCCCCTCATGACCCGCGTCCTGCACAAACTCGAAGCCCTGATCCGCCGGGAACTGGACGGTGCGGCGCAGGAGGTCAGCTTCCCACAGCTGCAACCTGCCGCGCTGTGGCGTCAGTCCGGGCGCTGGGACGCCTACACCCAGGTGGAACAGATCATGTTCGCCGTGACGGACCGGGGTGGGCGTGAACTGGCCCTGGCCCCCACCCACGAGGAAGTGGCCGTGGCCGTGGCGCGCGAACTGGTGGGCAGCTACCGCGATCTGCCCCTGAGCGTGTACCAGATCGGGCGGAAGTTCCGCGACGAGCTGAGGCCCCGCGCCGGGCTGCTGCGGACGCGCGAATTCGTAATGAAGGACGGCTACAGCTTTCACGCCACCCCGGAAGATCTGGCCCGGACCTTTGAGGTCATGGGCGACGCCTACGCCCGCATCCTGACCCGGCTGGGCGCCGAGTGGCGCGCGGCGCAGGCCGACAGCGGCCTGATCGGCGGGGCCGAGAGCCGCGAATACCTGCTGCTCTCGGACGTGGGCGAGGACACCCTGCTGTACACCGCCGATGGTCTGTACGTCGCGAATGCGGAGCGAGCCGTATCGCGCGCCCACCCGGCCCCGGCCAGCCCGTTTTCCTGCTTCGAGCGCCGCCACACACCCGGCACGTCGACGGTGGCAAGTGCCTGCGCCGCGCTGGGCTGCGAAGCCAGCCAGATGATCAAGAACGTGCTGTACGAGGCTGAATTTCTGGAGGGGGGGCAGCCCTCCACCCGGCCAGTGCTGGTCAGTCTGCGTGGGGACCACAGCGTCAATCCGGTCAAGCTGTGGAACGCCGTGTCCGCGCGGATAGATGGAACACTGACCGCGCTGGAGGTGGCCGATACAGAGCAGTGGGCTGGGGACCTGCCGCTGGGGTATCTCGCGCCCGACCTGCCGGACGGCACGGAACGCCCTTTCCTGCGCCTGTGCGACGGGGCGGCGGCGCACGCTCAGCACTTCGCGACCGGAGCCAACGAAACCGGTTTCCATGTGGTGGGCGCGAACTGGGGCCAGCAGTACCCGCTGCCCGAGGTCGCTGATCTGCGGCAGGTGGAGGCGGGGGAGCGGTCTATCCACGATCCGGCCCAGCCGCTGCTAGCAGCGCGCGGAATCGAGGTGGGCCATATCTTTCAGCTCGGCACGCGCTACACAGCGGCCATGAACCTGAGCTACACGGCCGCCGACGGCACCCCGCAGACCCCCACGATGGGCTGTTACGGCCTGGGTGTGACCCGGCTGGCAGCGGCGCTAGCCGAGCAGCTGGCCGACGAGCGCGGCCTGGTGTGGCCAGCCGTCATCGCCCCTTACGAGGTCATCCTGACCGTGGTGGACCTGCAGGACACGGCCCAGGTAGAGGCCGCCGAGGGGCTTTACGCCGAATTGCGTGCGGCGGGCGTGGACGCCCTGCTCGATGACCGCCCGTCGCGTGCAGGCGTCAAGTTCGCCGACGCCGATCTGACCGGTATTCCCTGGCGCGTGACCCTGGGGCGCACGGTTGGCTTGGGGCGCGCGGAGGTCAGGGAGCGGCGGGGCGGTGAGACCTGGGAACCGGGCCTGGGCAAGATCACCGGTTTCCTGCGGGCTCGTCTGGGCCAGCGGTAGGCAGCGCTATTTAGACCTCTCCTGATAGGAAGGGGATTGAAAACGCCTGGACATTCAGGCGGAGCAAGGAAGGAACGGAGTCTGGACATGCGGTGGACACCCCGGAGCGCTCCGAGGTGTCCACGAAGCAGACGGAAGCTGATTCAGGCCGTCACAAGCTCTTGCGGCTTCGCGTGACCCTGCATGACGGCCCGGTCCCGGCCAGAGGACTTGGCCGCGTACAGGGCGGCGTCGGCGCGTGCCAGCAGTCCATTGAAATCCTCGTCCGCCCGGACGCTGCTGGAGCCGATGCTGACCGTCACCTGAAGGTGATGCGGCCACGCCCACTCGCGGAACTCGGTGAGGAGCTGCTCGGCGCGCGCCTGGGCACGCTCTGGCGTCGTGCCCGGCATCACCACGATGAATTCCTCGCCTCCCCAGCGGCCCAGGGTGGGTGGCGGCGCACCGGGCTCGGTGGCGCAGTTGCGCAGCACCTGCCCCGCCGCAACAAGCACCTCATCGCCCACACCGTGGCCGTGCCGGTCGTTGATCCGCTTGAAATGGTCCAGATCAATCAGAAAAATGGACCCCGCCTGCCCGCGTGCCGCGTCTTTCAGCAGGGCGTCCACTGCCGGATACACGGCGTGGCGGTTGGGCAGCCCGGTCAACGGATCCGTGAAGGCCATCTGCCGCAGCAATTCCTGAGTCTGGGCCTGCGTGGCGTACTGGGCACGAAACCACGACAGCCCCCATACCAGCAGAAACACCATGGTGGCATTGAGCTGCACCCTTACGAGGCCGGGGGCAGACGGCGCGGTGTGAGTCTCGGGCAGCAGCCACGGCAGCAGCAGAGTGAAGGGCAGGTAGGTCAGATTGAAAGCCGTGGCGCGGCGCGGCGGCAACGCCAGGAAGGCCAGAACACAGACACACATGACCGCCCAGTACGGTCCGCTGTTGGGGTAGGCCCCTGGCAACGAGGGGGCTTTGAGGCTGACCAGCACAATATGGGCGACGCTTGCGGCTGCCAGGACCCCCACCGAGGCCAGCTCGACCACGATCAGCGCCCGGCGGGTCAGCAACCACCACAGGGCCAGCACATTGAGGCCCAGCACCCAGGGCGCAACGTACTGCAGGTAAGGTTCCTGCAGATTCAGGATGCGTTGCATCAAGATCCCGAACAGCACCAGCGCCACGCCGCAAACCACCACGCCGGTATACAGCCGCCGCCGGAGCGTCTCGCCGTGAGGATCGCGCCTCGGCAGGTGGAGATCGGTGTGCGGGCTCATGCGCCTCCAGGATAGTCAGCTCGCTCTTGCTCCTGCCTGACAGTTGCTTGAGGAGCGTGTATTTCTTGTCGTCGGACCTGCTCCGCCGAACCTCATCCTCTTATCCCGCAAACTGGGGGCATGAGACCGCCGCCCCCCGTTCGCCGCCCACAGTCCTCGATTGCGCCGGGGCGGCCACAGTTTGGTCCTGCGCTGGGCGTCACCGCCGTGCTCGTCGGCCTCGTGTGGATTCAGGAGATCGTCGATCTGCTCGGCTTCGGCGGGAGGCTGGACTATTACGGCATCGAGCCTCGCGTGCCCGGCACTTTCTGGCATGTGCTGACCGCTCCTTTTCTGCACTACGGCTTTGCCCACCTGATCGCCAACACCGTGCCGCTGGCGGTGCTGGCCTTCATGAGCGCGGTGCGCGGCGTGGGGCGGTTTCTGGCCGTGACGCTGGTGGTGGCGGTGGTGGGCGGCGGGCTGGTGTGGCTGTTCGCGCGCGGCGGCAGCGTGCATCTGGGGGCCAGCGAGCTGATCTTCGGTTACCTAGCCTACCTGCTGGGCGTGGGCTGGTGGGAGCGCACCCCCGCCGCGATTGGCGTGGCGGTGGTGGCGGCCGTGCTGTATGGCGGGATCCTGTGGGGCGTGCTGCCGGGCAATCCGGCGGTGTCCTGGGAAGCGCACCTGTTCGGCTTTATGGCTGGCCTGCTTGCGGCGTTGCTGCTGCATGGGCGCAGACCGGGGAGAGAGGTCAGACGCGCCAGCCGTTGAACCCTGTCACCGCAAATCGACTGACGATTCAACCGCTTGACCGTTGGTCCCCTGGACGATTCCTGAAAAGGGTCGTCTACCACTCGCCCAGCGTCACCGGGCCGCCCGGTGTTTCCAGCACCGCCCGCAACTCGGTCTGCGGAGCCTCGTAGACTTCCACCTCGCCCATGAACTCCAGACCGTCCAGCACGGCGCGCAGATGATCGGGCGTAGGCGTTCTCAGGCGCAGCTGGCCCAGCCGCACGCCCACGTCGGTCAATCGGCGCGGTGGCGGCACGGTGTGCCACACGATGCGCGACGGGGCGACACCCCCCATGGGTAGTCCGCCGTCTTCTGGCACGGTCAGCGCCCAGCGGTTCTCGCCGCGCGTGAGTTCTAGCACCTCTGGTCCCGGCTCCAGCGCCCCCACCGCCGCAACCCAGTGAATGAGTGCCGGGCCGTCCTCCAACTGCGCCTTCATCTCTGGGGTGTCCAGCCCGAACCAGCGGGGACGCGGCGGGATGGGCGCACCGGGGTCGGCGGCGATCACCTCCAGATAGCAGTCCGGTCCCAGCGACAGAAGCGCGTTGTGGGTGCCAAAATGGGCGTGTTTGCCGCCATCTTGCATCGGGACGCCCAGGCGGCCTTCGAGCCATGCACGGCCTTCTTCCAGACTGCGGGCAGCGATGACCAGATGATCGAGTGTAGCGGTCATAGGGGCAGCATACGCAGATCGTGACCTGCGGGCTTGAAGGGAGGCGTGGTCCCGCGCACGCTGGGGCATGAACCTGCGCCGCTGGCTTTCGGGGGTGTTCCGCCGTGACCTCTCGCGTCAGACCCCGCCCCGTGACGATCAGGACGATGGCCTAGGCGTGCTGGTGCCCGCCGGGCCGCGACCGCTGCGGGGCGGGGCGCACGCTCAGCCGCCAAAGCCGCAAGAAGATCGGCGGGATCTGCCGCGCAGGTAAGACTGCCTTTGCCCTGAAGCTTCCCGCCATTCATGGCGGGTTTTTCATCGGCCTGCGGCCCCGAGTCGGGAGAACGCAGGCACAGCTACGTCTCCAGGGCCTGGCACTCTCTATACTCGGCTCAAACACCGGAAGATTCCTGATCGGGTGGCCGCGAGAGGCCGCCACCGTTTTCTCTTTTTCTATCTCTCCACGGAGGCCAGCTATGCAAGGCAACATGATGGACGTTCAACTGACAGTTCCCACCATCCTGGAACGGATTCGCGGGCAGTACCGGAACCGCGAGGTGGTCAGTCTGCTGGCGGCGGGCCGCGACGAGGCAGGCAATCCGGTCCCTAAAAAGCACCACACCACCTACGGTGAGGTGGCTGACCGCGCCCTGCGGCTGGCGAGCGGCCTGCTGGGGCTGGGCCTGCAGAAGGGAGACCGGGTGGCGACGCTGGCGGTCAATTCCTTCCGGCACCTGGAGGCGTATCTGGGCGTGCCCAGCGCTGGACTGGTGCTGCACACCGTCAACATCCGCCTGCATCCCGAACAGGTGGCCTGGATCCTGAACGACGCTGAAGACCGCGTGTTGATGATCGAGAACGTCTTCGCCGCGATGGTCCCGGCGCTGAAGGCGGCCTGCCCCCGGCTGGAACAGGTCATCGTGATGGGGCCGCTGCCACAGGCCATCCCCGGCGTGCAGGACTACGACACCTTCGTGATGGGCGCCGAACCTCTAGCCCGCTATCCCCGCCTGGACGAGAACGAGGCGGCGGCTATGTGTTACACCTCCGGCACCACCGGCAATCCCAAGGGCGTGGTGTACACCCACCGTTCCACCGTGCTGCACTCGCTGGCTAGCGCTCCCAAGGACGCCCTGAACGTGGGTGAGGCCGACAGCGTGCTGCCCATCGTCCCGATGTTCCACGTCAATGCCTGGGGCTTGCCGTACACCTGTGCCATGTACGGCGCCAAACAGGTGTATGCCGGGGTTTTCAGCGACGGCAGGAGCATCGCCACCCTGCTTCAGGAGGAGGGGGTGACCATCACCGCCGGCGTGCCGACCATCTGGATGGGGCTGCTGGCCGAGCTGGACCGCGCGAAGGAGGCCGGGGAGCCTTACAATCTCGGTCCGCTTGAGCGCGTGATTGTGGGCGGCAGCGCCGCGCCCGAGGCCATGATCCGCGCCTTCCAGACGCGCCACGCCCTGACCATGCTGCAGGCCTGGGGCATGACCGAAACGCACCCGCTGGGCACCGCCAGCAGCGTCCCCTTTGACGTAGACCCCAACAGTGACGAGGGGTACAAGCTGCGGGCCAAGCAGGGCCGCACCGTGCCGCTGGTGTCGCTGGACATCGTGGACGGCGAGCGCAGGCGGCTGCCTCATGACGGCAAGACGATGGGCAACCTGATCGCGCGTGGCCCGTGGATCGCCAGCAGCTACTACAAGGGCGCGGGTCAGGACAACTTCTTCGATCTGGACGGCGAACTGTGGTTCGACACCGGGGACATCTCCACCCTGGACGAGCGCGGCTACATGCATATTCAGGACCGCAGCAAGGACCTGATCAAGTCGGGCGGCGAGTGGATCAGCAGCGTGGACCTGGAAAACGCCATCATGGCCCATCCCGCCGTGGCCCAGTGCGCCGTCATTGCGATGGACGATCCCAAATGGGACGAGCGCCCGCTGGCCGTGGTGGTTCCGCGCCCCGGCCAGAGCGTGACGCACCAGGAACTGCTGGAGCTGCTGGAACCTCAGTTCGCCAAGTTCTGGCTGCCTGACGCCACCGTGCTGACCGACAGCATTCCCATCGGCGCGACCGGCAAATTCCTGAAGCGTGAACTGCGCGAGGAATACCGAGGTTACTCGCCGACCAGATCGCCGGAGGGGGCTGAGCAGCCTCAGTAAACGCCTGGATAGCCAGCCTCTGATGAGCAGTGCCGCCTCCTGACATGGAGGCGGCACTTAGCTTTTTGGCCCATGTCGGCGGCGGGGGCGGCATGTCAGGCTCTGTCCATGTCCTTTGAAACGGTCCTGGCCGAAATTCTGCCTGAACTCCAGCGGGAGGAGGGTGTGCAGGCCATCTTCCTGACCGGCAGTGTGGCCCGCGGTGAGGCAGACGAGTTCAGCGATCTGGATATCAGCGTGCTGGTGAAGGCCGACCGCTTCGTCGGCAACACCGTGGCTTACCGGGGCGGCGTGCTGCTCAGCGTGGACCGTTCTACCGCCGCGCGCCGTGCCAGGGCTTTGACAGAGCCGGAAACAGCGCTGTGGAATCTGGTCTCCCTGCAAACGGGCGTGCCGCTGTATGATCCGGACGGCATTTTCGCCGACCTTCAGGCACGCGCGCGGGCAGTGCGCTGGAGCGCTCTGGCAGCACGGGCCGACGCGCGTGCCGCCGAGTTGCTGGCCGACAGCGCCGAGGAACTGCATAAGGTGATGGGCGGCCTGAAATCAGGCGACAACGCCAAGGTGGCCTATGCCTGTCTGGGCCTGACGCTGTCGCTGGGCAAGGCGGCGCTGCTGTCTGCCGGAAGCCCGATCCCCAGCGAGAACCGGTTCCTGAGCCTGGTGCGGGACGCCTGGACCGATACCGAATGGCATCAGGCTTACGGCACTCTGGCCGGCTTGGAAGGCGGCGACCTCCAGGCCAGAGGCCAAGCCGCGCTGCGCGCCTACCGCCGCGCGGCGGCTTTGCTGCGCTGGCCGGCTGGACCGCAGCGCGAGCTGGCGCATGGGGCGGCGGCGCAGGCAGCGGCTTTTTCCGCGACGCTCAGCACGTAGAATCTCGCCTATGGCCGTTTCCGTCTCCGGGCAGCACGTCACCTTCACTCCACCACCCGGCGCGGTGGCCCTGGTGGGAGATTTCACCGACTGGCGCAAGCAGGCGCCGCTGCCCATCGTTGCTGATCAGCCCCTGACGCTGGCGCTGCCGCGCGGCGCCTGGGTGGAATACGCCTGGCTGGACGCGGCGGGCGAGGCTTTCGCCGATCCCGACAACCCCCAGAAGTCACTGAATCCGTGGTGGCCGTACCCCCGGGCGGCCGTGGTGGGTGAGTACGCGCGACATCCGCTGTGGCTGACCCCAGAGGCGACCCGAAAGGGGACGGCCCAGCGTCTGACCTGGGACGGCGGAATCTTTCCTGGCACGCGCCGCGCCATCGTCTACACGCCACACGGCTACACGACAGGCACGCCGATTCCGGTGTACTACGTGCAGGACGGTGTGGCCTTCTACCGCACCGGCAAGCTGGGCGACGTGATGGACCGGGCGCTGGAGGCTGGGCTGGCGACGGGCGCGGCCCTGGTGTTCGTGGAGCCGGGAGACCGTAGCGAGGAGTATTACCTGAATGACCGCTACCTGGATTTCCTGACCGCAGAGGTCTTTCCGCGGGTGGAGGGCGAACTGGTGACCGTGCAGGAGCGTGGCTTGTGGGGCGCAAGCCTGGGCGGGCTGATCTCGCTGTACCTGGGCAGCCGTCACCCGGAACTGTTCAATCGGGTGGTCAGCCACAGCGGGGCTTTCATCGCCCGGCCAGGGGCGCGGGACACGGCAGGCGTGATCGACACCACCGGGGCCGGGGAATGGCTGCTGGAAGACCTGCGCCGAAGCCCCCCCAGGCACCTGAGAACCAGCCTGGACACCGGCGTCCTGGAATGGCTGACTGGCCCGAACCGCCGGATGGCGGGCCTGTTCGCCGATGGGGGGTTGCCCCATCAATACCGTGAGTATCCCAGTGGCCACAACTGGGTCACCTGGCGCGAGGCGCTGCCGGAGGCGTTCCTGTACATGCAGGGGTAGGGCGCCCCACGCCGCTCCTCACCACCTACCCGGCCCGGCGCGGCATAGTCGCACCATTCATGCGAAACACTCTTCTACTCCTGCTGGCGCTGTCCAGCAGCGCGGGGGCCCTTACGATGACGTATCCCAGCAGCACCACCACCATCCACGAGAGGGCCGCCGACTGGGCGGGTGCGGAACTTCGGGGAGTCCAGCTTCATGCCGAGGCCGTGTCCCTGGCCCCCGGCACGGCCAGCGGCACCCTCGTCTCAGCCCCGCTGACTGTGCCGGCCTTCGACGAGCTGGTGCCGTCATGGAATGTCGTTACGCCGGGAGCCGGCAGTGTCACCGTGGAGGTGCGGGCGCGGGTGGGCGTGGACTGGTCCCGCTGGTACTCGTTCGGACAGTGGAGCAGCGCCGAGGGCCGCAGTAGCGTCAACGGCCAGAAGGACGCCTCCGGGCAGGTCATGACCGACACGCTGAGGCTGAACAGGAAAGCCACCTCGTACCAGTACCGCCTGACCCTGCGCGGAGGGGGCACCACGGCCCGCCTGCTGGCCTTCGCCACCTCTGACCGGGCGCGTCAGGCTGCCGGGCTGGGGGCAACCAGCGACAGGGCGGCGTGGGGCAAGATCAATGAGGTGCCGGGTCGTTCGCAGATGATCTATCCGGACGGCGGCGAGGTGTGGTGCAGCCCTACGAGCGTCTCGATGATCCTGGCCGCGCGCGGCGTGGACGTCACCGTGCCCCAGGCGGCCAGAGCAACCTATGACCGTGCCTATGACGGCACCGGCAACTGGCCGTTCAACACCGCCTACGCGGGTTCGCTGGGGATGCGCGCCTATGTGACCCGTCTGCCCAGCCTGGCCGCCGCCGAGAAGTTCACGGGCGCGGGCATTCCGCTGGCCGTCAGCCTGGGATGGAAGAAGGGGGAATTGCCAGGCGCGGCGATCGCCACCAGCAGCGGCCACCTGATGGTCCTGATCGGCTTCGACCGGGCGGGCAATCCCGTGTTGAACGATCCTGCCGCGCCCAGCAATGAGACGGTGCGGCGCACCTACCCGCGCGCCGCCTTCGAGAAGCTGTGGCTGTCGCACAGTGGCGGCCTGAGTTACGTGATCGGGGAGTAGCCGCACCCTACACTCACCCCACGTATGGACTTCCCCACCACCTGTCCCACTTGTGGCCGTGAGAACCGCGCCGAGTACGCCGACAGCAGCGTGCATGACCTGAGCTGCGGGTACTGTGGGGCACGGTACTGCGTGCTGGTGCGTAAGCAGAAGTTCGAGGTGCTGTTCGATCTGGGCACCCGCGCCCTGATGGACGGTTACGCCCGTGAGGCGGTGGCGAGTTTCGCGGCGGCGCTGGAACGTTTTTTCGAGTTCTACGTGCGCGCGTTTGCGCTGGAACGCGCCTCGGACACGGCGCTGGATTTTGGAGAGGCGACGGCGGCCCTGAACGGTACCTGGCGGCACGTCGCCAGTCAGTCCGAACGGCAACTGGGCATGTTCGCGCTGGCCTACCTGCTCAGGGAAGGGCGGGAGCCCGAGTTCCTGACACCTGCCGCACTAGGTGCGGACTTCCGCAACCGTGTGATCCACCGGGGTGAGTTGCCCACCCGCGCCGATGTCGAGGTCTACGCTGCGCAGGTCTTCGCGCTGATAGACCGCCTGCTGACCGAGCTGGGGGGCAGCGCGAGACAGGCCGAGCTGGCGCAGGAACAGGCCTTCGCCCTGCATCTGGCCACCCTGCCCGACGGCGTGACCGCCGTGTTCGAGGAGCACCCTGGAATGTTCCGCGCCCGCCGTTTCGGGACGCTGGCGCCGATGCCCAAGCCCGGCAAGACCGAAGCGCAACCCACCCCTAAAAGTGGCATGAACAGCGTCCGCGCTTACCAGCAGGCCCAGCAGCAGGCGTTGTTTCAGCGCGCGCTGGAGGAACGCGGGGAGCTGCTGAAACGGTTCAAAGGCGGATAGTCCTCGGCAGACCCGGCAGCCGGGGTATGCGGCCGTTGGCCTCGCGTCCCGGCTGGCCCCCTAAACTGCCGCATGCAGTTTGAACGTGATGGACAGGGAGATCGGCAGCGATTGGTGCGCGTGGCGCGGGGTGAGGAGGCGGGCGATCTGCTCCTGCGCGGCGCTCGGGTGGTGCAGCCTACCACGCGCGAGATTTTTGAGGCGGATGTCGTGATCGCCGGTGGCCGCGTGGCCGCGCTGGGCGGCGCAGGCATGGGTTTCAAGGCCGCGCGGGTGATCAACGCGCGCGGCGCCTTCCTGGCCCCCGGCTTTTTGGACGGTCACATTCACATTGAGTCCAGCCTGCTGACCCCAGCGGGCTTCGCACGGGCGGTGTTGCCACGCGGCACGACAGGCGTGGTGGCCGAGCCGCACGAGGTTGTCAACGTGTTGGGAGTGCGCGGCCTGGAATGGATGCTGGAGGCAGGAGCAAGCTCGGGCCTGCGGGTCTGGGCCTCGGCGCCGTCGTGCGTGCCTGCCAGCGAATTCGAGGACGGCGGTGCCCACGTCACGGCGGCGGAAACGGCCCGGATGCTGGGCGTCCCAGGCGTGCTGGGGCTGGCCGAGATGATGAATTACCCCGGCGTGCTGGGCCGTGCCCCTGAAGTGTGGGCCATTCTGGAAGCGGGCCGCGCCGCTGGCGGGCGAATGGACGGCCACGCCGCTGGGGTACATGGCCGTGATCTGCTGGCCTACGCGGCGGCCGGGCTCCACTCGGATCACGAGGCCGCCACACCCGAGGAAGCCCGCGAACGCCTGCGCGCTGGCCTGTGGCTGATGGTGCGCGAGGGTTCGGCAGCGCGCAATCTGGAAGCCCTGCTGCCGGTCCTGTTGGAACGCCCGCGCCGCGCCATGCTGGTCAGCGACGACGTGAGCGTGGACGAGTTGCTGGAACTGGGGCACCTCGACCGCCTGCTGCGAGAGTGTGTAGCGGGCGGCCTGCACCCGGCGGACGCGGTGGCCCTGGTCACCTGCAATCCAGCGGAATACTGGGGCCTGCACAGCTCGGGCCTGATCGCCCCGGGTTACCACGCGGATATGGTGCTGCTGCGTGACCTGCAGAGCTTTGAGGTCCTGGCAACTTTTGTTTCCGGCGAGGAGGCCCGGCCCGGTGATGTCACCCCACCGCTGGATGGCGGCGGCGTGGACCTCGGGACCGACTGGGACACGGCCTCCTTCGACGTGCCCTCCCACTGGCCGGTGATGCAGGTGTTCCCAGATCAGATCACCACGGGCCGGGGCGCACCTGGCAGCGGCGAGGCCCGCATGGTGGTGGCGGACCGTTATGGGCGCGGTTACCGGGCCGCCTGCTGGACCTCTGGCACGGGGATGGGCCGCCGGGGCACGCTGGGCCTGAGCATCCTGCACGACGCGCACAATGCCGCTTTTCTGGGGGGCAGCGACGAGGACGTGCGGGCGGCGGGCCGCGCTCTGCAGGAGATCGGCGGCGGCGCGGTGGTGGTCGTGGACGGCACGGTGCAGGCCAGTCTGCCCTTGCCCTACGCGGGCCTGATGACCGATCTGCCCCCCCAGCAGGCAGCCGCGTGCCTGAACGAGGTCACCGCTGCCGCCCGCGCCCTGGGCTGCACGCTGCCCTATCCCGTCACCACCCTCAGTTTCCTGGGCCTGAGCGTCATTCCAGCTCTTAAGCTCACGCCGCGCGGCCTGCTGGACGTGGACGCATGGCGCTTGCTGGGCGCTGAAGCGAGCAGCTGAAAGGTAAAGCCGCCGGGGATCTCCCAGCGGCTTTCCTTGCAGTCAGCGCTACGCCCGCTGCTTTGCCTTCAATGCGCCGTGCTCCTGCAGGTACTCTGCGATCTGGACGGCGTTCAGGGCCGCGCCCTTGAGCAGCTGGTCGCCGGCCACGAACAGGTCGATGCCGCCGTTAAAGACCAGCGACTCGCGGATGCGGCCCACTTCCACGTCGTACTTGCCGCTGGCGGTCAGAGGCATGGGATACACCTTGCCCTCCGGATCGTCGCGCACTTCCACCCCGGCAGAGCGGGACAACAGAGCGCGCACCGCTTGCGGCGTGGCGGGACGCTCCAGTTCCAGCGTGATGGCCTCGGAGTGCGTCCGTAGCGTGGGAATGCGGACTGCCGTGCAGCTGATCTTCAGCGAATCGTCCCCGATGATCTTGCGGGTCTCCCAGGCCACCTTCATCTCTTCCTTGGTGTAGCCGTTGTCCTGAAAGGCGTCGATGTGTGGGATGACGTTGAAGGGAATGGGGTGGGCGAACACCTCATTGCTGGCCTCCTTGCCGTGCAGCACCATGTGGGTCTGCTCCAACAGCTCGTCCATCCCCTTCTGGCCCGCACCGCTGGTGGCCTGATAGGTGGAGACGATCATGCGCCTGACCCCGAACTCGCGGTGAATCGGGGCCACAGCCAGCACGGCGACCGCCGTGGTGCAGTTCGGGTTGGCGATGATGCCCTTGTGGCGCAGCGCGGCCTCGCCGTTCACTTCCGGCACCACCAGCGGCACGTCCGCGTCGTAGCGGAAGGCGCTGGAGTTGTCGATCACCACCGCGCCGCCCGCCACCCACGCCGGGGCCTTTTCCTTGCTGATGCTGCCGCCCGCCGAGGCGAGGATCACGTCGGCGTCGATTGCCCCATCGGGGGTGACCTGCACGGTCAATTCCTGACCCCTGAAGGTCAGCTTGCTGCCCGCCGAACGTGGCGAGGCGAACAGCAGCAATTCGTCGAAGTTCAGGCTGCTCTTTTCCAACACGCTCATCAACTCGTGTCCAACGGCTCCGGTGGCTCCCACAATGGCTACGCGCATGATTGGTCTCCTCTTCAAACAAAAAATCCGCCACGCAGTCTGCGGGCGGCGCTGATCGGGCAGGCCGCCGCTACGGGGTCATCGTCGTGAGGGCGGCGCGGCTCATGCACGCAGGGTAGAGGCTGCTGGCAGGACGGTCAAGCGGGCTGGCTAGGGCGTGTGCCTCCCACTCACTTCTTCTTGCGCAGGAAGCTCAGCCACCCGGCCCTCTCGGGGCGCGGCCCGGGGGCGAAGTCTTCGAGCTTGATCTCGGCCTCGGGATGGGGGGCGGCTTCCCAGCCCAGCGGCGTGGCGATGAGTCCGCCAAAGCGGCCAGCGGCGTACAGGGCATGCTCGCGCTCCTGCGCTTCGGTGACGGCGCGGGGGTCCGCCATGCCCTGCAGCATGGCCTGCAAACTGTCGTCGTCGCAGTCCCAGCAGCCCTGCGAGAAGGTGGCTTCCTTGCCGTAAATCCTGATCCTGACGGGCATCTGTGTTCTCCGGTGAGGTGGGCGTGGATTGTAAGACGCGCTCAGGATAGCGCAGTCGCCCACCCGGCCTCCGCGACTCAGCGAACCTTTTCGCCCAGCCGTGATTCCTTGCCTGCCGTCAGCCGCCCGATGTTGGAGCGATGCTGCCAGATGAGCAGCGCGGCCAGGAACAGGATGACCAGTGTCAGCCAGCCGGGTCGCCCCAGCGCCACCACCACGATCGCCGCCGTGAGCGCTCCCAGGATGCTGCCCGCGCTGACAAAGCGGGTCAGCCACATGGCCGCCACACCCAGCACGAAAGCCCCCGCACCGGCCACTGGATCGAGAACGGTGATGGTGCCGAACGAGGTCGCCACGCCCTTGCCGCCCCGGAAGCGCAGGAAGGGGCTGAAGTTGTGTCCGATCACGGCGGCCACCCCGCAAATCCCCACCCATTCCGAGGGCAGGTGCAGGGCGCGGGCCAGCCAGATCGCCAGCGCTCCTTTCAGGATGTCGAACACGGCCACCACAAATGCCGGACCCTTGCCCAGCGAGCGCAGCACGTTCGTCGCGCCGCTGTTGCCACTGCCCACCTTGCGGATGTCGACGCCGCGCGAACGGGCCAGCCACGACGCCGCTGGAATGGACCCGATCAGGTAGGAAACCAGCACCGCCGAGAGCACGAGCAGAGGGGTGGACACAATCACACCCGTGATTGTAGGCCCCAGCCCGCCTGCAGTGGTCCGCCGGAAGATTGGACCGGGTGCGGGAAGAATGGCCACGCCATCCGGGCTGCTGTTTGATTTTCGCCTCCTGACCCGCTACTCTGCTGTGCGCGCGCCGCTGGGCGGCGGCAACGTTGGAACGGTGTCCGAGTGGTTGAAGGAGCACGCCTGGAAAGCGTGTATAGGGGCAACTCTATCGAGGGTTCGAATCCCTCCCGTTCCGCCAGAGTAGAAAAAGTGAGGCCGTGATCAATGATCGCGGCCTCTTCTTATTCCTCCCGGCTTAGAGCCCTGGCTGTCCCAAAAACAGGGACATCTGAGCGGGAAGGAACGGAACTGCGGAAAGACAGTGGGTTGAGTTCGCCTGTGGCTGCCCTCATATGAATGCTTCCGGGATGGAGAGGAGGGGCTGACAGCAGTCTCACTCCTTTAGGAGGGGCAGGGTCACCCGCAGAAGACTGCCGCCATAGAACGAACGCATCGCGCTCCGCCGCTGTGCTTCGCCCGGCTCAGAATCTCTAAACCTGCCCTCACCCCCCGAGAGATCAAGCAGCGCACACTGAAACAATGTTGGATAACATTCTGAACTCTGTTAAACGCGGCGCCGAACGTGTGCAGCGCCGGGGCGAGGAAGTCGCGCAGGTGGCGAGGTTGCGCCTGGAAATCTTTCAGCTGGGCCGTGAAGTGGACGGTCATTTTGCCCGTTTGGGCCGGGCCTACCACGCGGGTGCTGAGAAGGACACCCTGAGTGGCATCCAGGATGAGATCCGCCGCACAGAGGAGGAGATCAGTGCCCGCGAGCGTCTGATCAGCGAACTGGGCGAGGACCCGCACGCGGAAGGGGAGATGACCGTCTACTCGCCGGATGGCGTGGGGAAGATCAGCACCGATCAGGCCAGTCAGACCAACCGCCCACCTTTCACTGAGACAACCGTCTCCACAGGGGCCACCGAGCCCAACATTCCTTCCGCCGTTCCCCATCCTCAGCAGACCTCTTTCCAGCAGGAGATTTCCCCCATGACCAACCCCCGTCCCGACAAAGAACGCTTGGAACAGCAGCGCGGCGAGATTGATCTGAACCAGACGGACCGGAGCCATCACGACGCCTCGCAGGGTGATTACACCTCGCCCGACCCCACAGTGCAGCATTCGGACGAGTTGTTGGAGCCGGGAGACAAAACCGCCGGCGTGGCCCTGGAGGCCGAGCGCGATAAGGTTTTCCGTCACAGCAACACGATGAAAGAGGGCAAGCGCGCCAGCGAGGACCCCGATCCGCTGGATATGTGAATTAGAGGTAGCCTGCCCTGGCTGCCCTTCTCAATTCAATCCTTGGCGCGCACGAAATCAGGTGCGCGTTTTTCCTTGAAGGCTGTCACGCCCTCCTGGTGTTCCCAGTGATCCCCGGCCAGCTGTTGCAAAGCAGCCTCCTGATCCAGTGCCTCGTCCAGCGTGGAGGTAAGCGCGGCGCCGAGTGCCTGTTTGGTCAATTTCAGGGCATTCGCGGGACGCTGGGCCAGCCGCTCGGCATAGGCCTGAACG
This sequence comes from Deinococcus humi, assembly GCF_014201875.1. Taxonomy (NCBI): domain Bacteria; kingdom Thermotogati; phylum Deinococcota; class Deinococci; order Deinococcales; family Deinococcaceae; genus Deinococcus; species Deinococcus humi. Next base: position 88,287 of record NZ_JACHFL010000019.1, read on the forward strand.
TCGTCCATGAACGTCTCATCGGCGAACACGTGTTCGCACAGGCCCAGCTTCAGGGCTGTCTCAGCGTCCACGCGCTCGGCAAAAGCCATCAGCTCGAAAGCGCGGCTATAGCCTACCAGCCGCGGCAGGAACCAGGTGCTGCCTGAATCGGGGACAAGGGCGATGTTCGAGAAAATCTCGATCAGCCGGGCGGACTGTGCCCACAGGCGGATATCCCCGGCCAGGGCCAGACTGGCCCCAGCACCCGCTGCCACGCCGTTGACTGCACTGATGACCGGTTTGTCCAGCGTGCGAATGGTGCGGATCAAAGGGTTGTAGGTGTGGTTCAGGTGCTCGGTGAATGTCATGTCGCGGCCTGATACGTCACCGAGATCCTGACCGGCGCAGAAGCCACGCCCCGCACCGGTGAGGATCACGACGCGCACGGCGGCGTCAGCCTCCGCCCTCCTCAACTCGGTGGTGAGGGTCAGCAACAGTTCGTCGTTGGCTGCGTTCAGTTTGTCCGGGCGGTTAAGGGTCAAGGTGCAGACGCCCACGCGGGTCTGCGAGAGGATCACGCTGTCCTGGGTCATGGAGCTCAGCCTAGCGTTCATTTCGGTACACTCGCGCAAATGAGCGACGAACGGCCCACCGCCTCCGACGATCTGCCCACCGTGCTGGCTCTGGACGTGAGCAAATCGCGTATCGGCTTTGCGGTGAACGCTGGGCGCTTGGCCTTTGGACGCGGGAGTGTGGACCGCAAACGGTTGCCGCTGGATCTGAAAGCCGTGCGCCTAAAAGTTAGAGAGACGGGGGCAGGGCTGCTGCTGCTGGGGCTGCCCCTCCGAACCGATGGTGCGCATAGTCCTTCGGCGGACCGGGTACGCGCTTTCGGCAAGATCCTGACCGAGCAGGGCTATGTGGTCGCCTTTCAAGACGAGCGTTTCACCACTCGCCGTGCCCGTGATCTTGGGGCTGCCGATGAGGACGAAGCGGCGGCTGTGCAGATTCTGGAGCTGTATCTGATGGGAAGGGCCGCTTTAGAGTGACCTTGTTGTGGAGACGCTTCAATATAGGGAGACTGTTTCGGAGGACCTACATTCGGGGGGTAAGGCAACCCCGATCAGGTAATGGTTTTGCCAGGGGGGTGGGGGCAGACTGAGGCCATGTCTCGCCACCCTCTCTCTTCGCCATCTGCCGGGAAGGCGCCGCCCAACCTTGCGAACGATCCCCTCCACATGGAGCGTGCCTGGGCTACGCAGGGCATGACAATGATTGTCGTTGTTCTGTTCACCCTGCTGTTGCTGGCCGGCATCCTGGCCGCTACGTTGCAACTCAGCCTGAGCAGCCGGCAGAACACCTCTGATCAGGCAGCCACCCTGACTGCACAATACGCGGCGGAATCGAACATCAGCGTGGTGAGAGGCCGGTTCAGGGACTATCAGAACCTGTTGAGTACTAACTGGACTGATGCGGGTGGGAATACCATTACAAATCTTCAGATGCCCACGGGCACTCTACCGACGGCGGTTGACAATGACGCCAAGGCCTTTTGCGGTCAGAGCGGTGTCCTCAATCCCTGGATAGCTACCAACGAATTCGCAACGCCTCGTGAATCAGGGGACGCAGATGTTTTTCCTCTTGCGGTGCAGTGCGTGGCCACCGCCGCTCCAACTGCTGACTCGTACAGCGTCATGGCGGACGCTGTTAAGCCGGTCGCTTACACTCAGTTGCCCGTTTCAGAGCGGCCTGCCGTGGGTGCCACGCGGGCTGATCTCCAAAACTGGTGGCTTGCCAATTTGAACAATGTCACTTTGGGCAGTGTCAAGTACGACATTCGCCCACTGCGGGTAGTAAAGCTCACTGAGCGTCGGTACCGCTTTTACCTCGGGGCCAGCAACGTTGCCGTGAAGGGCAGCGCTGGTGGAGGTACCAGGTACTTGGCTGCATCCAGAACAAACAATGGTGACTGGTGGTTTGAGATCACGGTGCCGAACCCCTTCGATAACGTGTTGTTTATTAATCAATGGCTTTCTGATGATGGTGGCTTTTATAATGATGTTATTGACGGTGACTTTTTCACCAACCAAAAAATCAGGATGCTTTTCAATGTGAACAAGGCAGTCTTTAAGGGAAAAGTCAGGAGCGTTGGGTGTACTACCTTTCCGCTTGCTTCTACACCGGTGGGCACCGACTGCGCTAAAAGTGATGGACCGGGGTTTTATGGTGGTGTGAACACACTTGTCAAGGCATCTAGTGGTGCTGTTGCTGGTGGGATTGATCAGATCAATGCCTCTCTCAAAACTGGATTGGTCAATCAGGGAACAAAATTTACTGCCACTGGTCTCAAAGATGTCAGTTTTACTGAGACCTATCAGCCCCTTCCTGTCAACAGTACTGACCAACTAGCTGACGCAACTCAAAGTGGCCTTGTATTGAATTCAGGTGAGGCAGGCGTCGAATTGGTGGCAGGTGATAATAATGGAGCGCCACTAAATAACTATGATGGCGACAGCTCAAAGTGGATTGAGCCTAGTCCCACTTATCAGTATATACGAATTAATAAAACCACCAGAAGTGGATATGATGAAAAATGGATAGAAGTAGATAAAGCGCTATATGATACTTGGCCCTTGAGCCAAAAAGCTACCTACAATATTGGTACGAAGACTTACTATAAAATCCATCCTGAAGATAAGGAAGTTTCTAGAGAATTTAGATTCGGTAGTGATAAGCTGCTTTATCGCAAACAGGGAGATAGCTGGCTTCCAACCGGTCAAACTTTTAATGGAGTTATTTATAGCACCAATGACACTACGGTCTCCGGACCATTGAGGAAGGACATGAGTTTAACGGCCGATGTAAGCAAGATGCCGCCTGCGTTGGCTTCATTCGCCAAAATAAACGTGACTTCCAATCAAAAGATCACACTTGATACTGACCTTACCATGTCTAACACTCCTTGTGACAACAGTGGGTCCCAGCAAGGATGTCCTAAGACTGGTAACTCGGAACCTACCAATGCATTGGTACTTTTCACACCCAACAGAGACATCGTCATGAGCAAGCTAACACAGGGTGAGGCAACGTATCACGCAGCCATTATGGCCAGTAAAGGCTCTTTCAATGTTGAGAACTACAGTACGCGTAGAGTCCAGGGGTCACGTCATGTTATTGGAAGTGTTGTAGAGGACCGATATGGTCTGAACGGCGTGGCGGGACTATCTAATGGCAATGTGACATTCAGTAGCGGCTATGGCGATGATTTCTCCTTCGACAATCGCTTGAGAAAAGATATCCTGCCCTCATCGCCCATCGTGCAGATTTGGGGCGGAACTGATGCTCTCAATACGCAGAAGCGTCTTGGCAACCTGACTTGGAAGCAGGCTTCTGCGAAGGATTACTAATGAACCGCGACAGTCAAGGATTCACATTACTTGAAATCTTGGTCGTCTTGGCCATCATTGCCATCCTCACTGGAATCTTCGGAGTTAACTTGATTCGCAGTATACGTACGGCAGAGTTGCGCGAAGCTGCCACCCAGGTGGCCACTGACTTTCGGCGTGCTCGTTCCCAGGCGCAGCGGGGCAGCACGGACGTTGTACTCGTTTTGCCCGGCATTAGCGGAGGAACGGTCTATAAGGTCGATACGGTCCAGAAGGTGCTGCCAAACGGTGCACAGGTGATCTGCAAGACGACCTGTGGTAGTGGGGCAACGACCAACGTGACCTATCAGGCCCCCTACGGCGAACTGGGGGCCGGAGCAACAGGAAGCGTCTACACTGTCCGAAGTCCCATCAATGGGATCAGCGATCTCGAAATCAGGATTGTTGGTGTGACTGGGAAGGTCATTCTGACGAAGGCAGGATCCTAAATGACGGGCGTGAAAGGCACCAGACAGGATCGCTGTAGGGGTAGAGAACAGGGCTTTACCATCATCGAGATTCTCGTCGCTATTGCTCTCCTGGGAATTCTCGCATCGGTATTGACGGCAACCATGACAGGCAGTCTGAATCTCAACCGTCAGAGTCAACGTCAACTCGACACAGCCAGCCGCGCCCAGCAGGTTCTGGAGAGCATTCGGGGGGCATGGGCTGATACGTCAGGCGGAGTAATATCCTCGAACTACGAACGGGCCTGCGCGCCATCATCCTCAGTCTCTCTCAATGGCTTGAGCGCCAAGTACATCAACCTCAATACCAGGGCGCAGCCTATTAATGCCAGTGGAACGGTCATTAGTGCTCCCAGCGGCACCAATGTCACCATCACGGCAACCTGTGCGGCCCAGCCCGTTGTACAGATGACTGGTGGCGCTACATACCCGATGCGGCGCTTGATCGTCAGTTCTAACACCGGCACACAGGACATCGTCCTTACCTTGGACGTACTGAGGCCCCAATGAAACAATTGACACAGGCGGGATTCACCCTACTAGAACTACTCGTTGGCATGGTTCTAATCGGCATTGTCCTGACGGCACTCCTGAATATCTTTACCCAGGGGAGTCAGGTCTCTACGCAGTCGAGTAGCCGCGCCGAGATGCAGCAGGATGTGTTGAATGCCCAGCAGCTCATTGCCGGAAAGCTGAAAGAAGCGTGGTACGTCTATCCTCCCGGGCTGACACTCAACATGACGGGCACCGCTCTGACCCAGAAGCCTGCGGGGGGCAACACCTGGTTGGTGGGCACTGATCCTATTCTGGCGATGGTCCTGCCGCCCAAGAATGTCACTCTGAGCTGCGCCAGTGGTGCATCTACCAGCACGAGCGGCCAGGACGGCTGTTACCGTTTCCTGGCCTATTATCCGGTCAAGCGTTCCGTGTGGGTCGCAGGGACGGGTGTAGGAAGCTGGAGAAATCCTGGACCAGACGATACCAACGCAGAAACCTGGATTCTGGCCGAATACCGGGGGACTATCGCCCCTGGGACCGGAGGCACGCCCCCCACCACGCCCCCCACTGTACCGACGGGCAACAGCGCCAACATTCTGTCCGATTACATTGCTCCAACCACGGCAACCACAGGCTTCACGACCAGCTCGAACACCTACACCATGTTCACCTACACAGCTGCCAACGGGTTGGCTGCCTCGGCCACCAATCCTGTGTCGAGCGTTACCCTCAACCTCGCTACCACCCGCAAGGTTGCTGGCACCACCCTGCGTCTGCCCAATGCCACCGACGAATACACCATTTCGGTGTATCCCACCAACCTGGGCAAGATCGTCGCCAACTGAGTGCCTTTTTCTCCCTGAGCCTTCACGCCTGCATAGGCGTGGAGGCTCTACACTTCCTCCATGCAGGCCCCCCATCTGATCAACGCGCAGGTTCAGGCCCTGCTGTCGCGGGAGCGCGCGCTGCTCTCGGATCTTCAATCTTTTCTGGAACTTCAGGGGGCGCCGCCCGAGGTCATCGAACACGCCCGCACGGCGGCCCGTTCGCTCGATGAAACCTTTCTGCTGGTGGTGGTGGGCGAATTCAATGCGGGTAAGAGCAGCTTCGTCAATGCCCTACTGGGCGCGCAGGTGCTGCCTGAAGGGGTCACGCCCACCACTGACCGCATCTACGTCCTCGTCCACGGCGAGCGGGCCGGGCAGATGGAGCCCACCCGCGATTCCTTCGTCAGCCGCCTGACCTACCCGTTGCCCAGCCTGGAGGGCGTGGCGCTGGTGGACACCCCTGGCACCAACGCGATCATCCGCCAGCATCAGGCGCTGACTGAGGGCTTCTTGCCGCGTGCCGATCTGGTGTTGTTCCTGACCAGCTCGGATCGTCCCTTTACTGAGTCCGAACGTCAGTTCCTGAGTCTGGCCGCCCGCTGGGGCCGCTCGGTGATCATGGTGGTCAACAAGGCTGACCTGCTCGAGACCCAGGAGCAGAAAGCACAGGTGCGCGAATTTGTAGAGACCGGGGCGCGCGGCGTGCTGGGGCTGACGCCGCCGGTGCTCCTGATCAGTGCGCGGGCCGAGCAACGCGGCGGCGATCCCGGTTTCCACGCCCTGCGCGAGGTTCTGAAGATGCGGCTGTCACAGACCGAGCGCACCCGGCTCAAGCTGCAGAGTCCGCTGGGGACGGCAGCAGAATTGCTCTCTGGTGAGGTGACCCGCGCCGAGGCGGCCCGACAGACCCTTACAGAAGACCTGAGCATCCTGCGTGATCTGGAGGCCCAGCGTGAGCACCACCGGGTCACCATGCTGGGCGAACTGGACGGCCAGCTCAACCGTGTGGCCCGCCTGCTGTCCGAATTCGAGGTCCGCGCAGACCGCTTTATCGATGACAAACTGCGTTTTGGCAACATCCGGGGCCTGCTGAACAGCCGTCAGATGGAAGAGCAGTTCCGGACTGATGCGGTAGCCGATCTGCCGGGCGCAATTGATCGCCAGTTCGGCAGCATGATCGACCGCTTTGTAGAGGCCAATTTGCATTTCTGGGAGGACGTGCAGGCCTTCCTGATCCGCCGTCAGCCGTCGAATGAGGTGGCGCGGACCCGCTTCGCCTATGACCGGGGATCACTGCTGGAAAGCATTGCTGGAAGTGCCCACGATCACCTGGAGAACGTGACTGAAAACGAACTGGCCCGCCAGCTGGCCCGCGATGCCGAGGACGCCATGAAGGGGGCGGTGGGTGGCTTGGTCGGGGGGCTGGGGATCGGTGCGGGCCTGGGCGCCCTGATCGGTGCGTCGGCGCTGGATTTTACCGGCGGCATCCTGGCCGGCCTCACGCTGGGCAGTCTGGGCCTGTTTGTTCTGCCCAACAAACGGCTGCAGGCGCACCGGCAACTGCGCTCCAAGGTGGAAGGGCTGCGTGCCGCCCTGGAAACCATTGTCCGCCGCGAATACGAGCGTGAACAGGAACGTGCCGACGCCCGCCTGCGTGACGCCATCAGCCCGTATACCCGCTTTACCGAACAGGAGGGGAGGCGTCTGGAAAATGCGAAGAGGCGGGCCACTGAACTGGACGGAGAACTCGAAGCTCTGCGAGAGGAGGTCAAGGCCCTGGGCTAAGGGGGGCTAGAGCCATCCCTCCACTTCCCCGAAGACTCCTGGGTGTGCTAGAGTCGCAAGGCTTGTCGGATTTCGTCCGGCGTGGTGTCAGGCCCGCTCATCAGCAGCGCGGCCCAGCGCAGGCCCCCGGTCACAGCAAAAATCCGACGCGGATCAAGGAGAAACCAACATGGCGAAAGTATGCGAAGTATGCGGAAAGGGACCGATTGTCGTGAATTCGGTCATCCGCCGGGGTAAGGCCCGTGCGGCGGGCGGCGTGGGCCGCAAAGTCACTGGCGTTACCAAGCGGGTCCAGAAACCCAACCTCCAGCCCCTGATGGTCACGCGTGCGGGCGTCAGCCTGCGCCTGCGGGTCTGCTCGAAGTGCCGCAAGAGCCTGACCTGAACTCAGGATTTAAAAGGGCGCCCCCTCCAGATCGGAGGGGGCGCCTTTTGTACTTCCTCTTTTCAGTTCGGGCCTTCAGGGCTCTCTGTTGACCCCATTGTCTTCGGGGGCGCCGTGCCTGGCCCTGGGTTTGCGGTCCACCACGAAGCTGCCGATCAGCAGGGCAATGGTCCCCACCACCACGCAACTGTCGGCAATATTGAAGATTGGAAAGTCGCCCTGTCCAATGGCGCGCGTGATGGCGCTCAGCGGGGGCGCATGAATCATGTCCGTGACCTTGCCGAAGCGCAGGCCGTCAAGAGCGTTGCCGATGGCTCCTGCCGAGATCATGGCCAGCACCACGCTCAGGAAGCGCTGCTGCGGGCGTATGTACAGATAGACCAGAATGCCCAGCCCCACCAGCAGGCGTCCCAGCGCCAGAGGAGCTGCGCTGCCGCTGAACATGCTCCAGGCTGCCCCGGTGTTGAAGGTCAGGAACCACTCCAGCACGCCCGGAATGACCACCCGTGCGGGGGCACCCTCTTGCAGGTTTGCCAGGGCCCAGCCCTTAAGCGCCTGGTCCGCGATGATCAGCAAGGCAGCGATCAGCAGCGGCAGCCAGTAGGAGGCGTGGGAAGCACGGTCGGTCAACGTCGGCACGCCGCGCAGTATATGGACTGTGTTCCAGGAAAGGGACGGACACGGACGCGCTTCATCCGCCTGCCACCTTCCGCTGGTTAAGGGAAGGCCACAATAGAGGGCATGGCAAACGTCGAATCCTTTGATCTGGACCACACCAAAGTTAAGGCTCCCTACGTGCGGCTGGCCGGGGTCAAGACCACCCCTCGCGGCGACAGCATCAGCAAGTACGATCTGCGGCTGCTTCAGCCTAACGCGGGTGCCATCGAACCCGCCGCCATTCATACCCTGGAACATCTGCTGGCCGGGTACCTGCGCGATCACCTGAGTGACGTTGTGGATGTGTCCCCAATGGGCTGCCGCACCGGCATGTACATGGCGGTGATCGGCGAACCGGATGAGCAAGGTGTTCTTAGAGCCTTCGAGGCAGCCTTACAGGACACTGCCGCACACCACCGCCCTATCCCTGGCGTCAGTGAATTGGAGTGCGGCAACTTCCGGGACCATGATCTGGAAGCCGCCCGCAAGCACGCCCAGGACGCGCTGGATCAGGGACTGAAGGTGCAGGAAACGGTGCTCTTGCAGCGGACTTGAAGAGCACATGGCGAGGGGGGGTTGACAGTTGTTGGTATGCCCTGTATCTTTTCTGAGCCTCAAGCGAGGCGGGCAGCATGACAAGTGAACGTGAAAGAGCGAGAGAGAC